>VEOV01000328.1 GCA_012026855.1 Geobacter sp. | reverse complement strand
CTTCTTCACGGGCCTCCTTAGATACGGAAAACAGCGGCTCAACCAGCTGCTCCTGCGAAGGTTTGTCACTTTTGTATCTTAACCTGTCAGGTTCAAAGAAAGTCCCCTTCTGCACAGGCTCAGCAAGGCTCGGCGCAGCAGTGTCAGCGGCATTGACATCCGCAACCGAGATAAAAATCAACAATACCAGCCAGTTTAATTTCCTCAGGCCGATTAAAGCCATAACTCCTCCCATGCTTCTCTTTCTATCATACCTCATAAACCGGCAAGAGTTCAATTTAAGCAATAGCAACTTCTTGACGCAGGTCAAAGAGTTCGCGGCACAAACAGGATAATTTCAGTCCAGATCGGATTGCGTGAAGAAAATTGTCTGCTAGAGTTAATTTACTTTAGCTTTCCGAAAAAAAATCCAAACAACACCAGGGAGGAATAAAATGGGAATGTTTTGCAACCAGTGTGAGCAGGCAGCAAATGGCGTAGGATGCAACATATCCGGCGTTTGCGGCAAAAAACCCGACGTAGCAGCACTTCAGGATCTGCTTCTCTTCGCACTCAAAGGGATCGCTCTTTACGCCACCAAGGCCCGTGAACTGGGCGCCAAGGACGATGCCATCGACCTGTTCGTCGTCGAAGGGCTCTTCACCACTGTCACCAACGTCGACTTCAGCTCCGACCACATTGAAAAAGCGGTACGCAGGGCAGTTGATGTCCGAGCCCAGGCCAAGACACTCTATGAGCAGGCCTGTGCAGCCAAAGGGGTCGCTCCTGTAGCCGTGACCGCCGGTCAGGCAACCTTCACACCTGCTCAGGATCAGGCCGGTCTTGTTCGCCAGGGTGAGGAGCATGGCCTCAACTCCCTCCATGTCAATGAGGACATACGCTCCGTTATCGAGATTCTCACCTACGGACTGAAAGGTATGGCCGCCTATATGGACCATGCCCTCATTCTCGGCAGGAGCGATGAAGAGGTCCTGGCCTTCTTCCACCGTGCCCTTGCCGCCACCACCGACTCAAGCCTCGGCCTGATGGATTTCGTCGGACTCTGCATGGAGTGCGGCAAGCAAAACATCACCGCCATGGGAATTCTTAATGCCGGCCATGTGGAGACCTACGGTCATCCTGTACCGACTCCGGTCCAGCTCGGAACCCGCGCCGGCAAGGCTATCCTTGTCTCCGGTCACGACCTTAAGATGCTGGAGGAACTCCTCAAGCAGACCGAAGGTACCGGCGTCAATATCTACACCCATGGCGAGATGCTCCCGGCCCACGGCTACCCGGGTCTGAAGAAGTACTCCCACCTCGTGGGCAACTTCGGCGGCGCTTGGCAGGATCAGGCCAAGGAGTTCGTCAACTTCCCCGGCGCCATCATCTTCAACACAAACTGTATTCAGCGCCCGTCCGACTCTTACAAGGACCGCCTCTTCACCTGGGGACTGGTTCAGTGGCCAGACGTGAAGCACATTGGGGGATGGGACTTCTCCGCAGTTATTGCCAAGGCAAAGGAACAGGCAGGCTTCCCCGAGAACCCTGGTCAAGAGATCCTCACCGGTTTCGGTCACAACGCCGTCCTCGGTGTGGCCGACAAGGTCATCGATGCCGTCAAGTCCGGCGCTATCAAGCACTTCTTCCTCATCGGCGGCTGCGACGGTGCCAAATCCGGCCGTAACTACTACACCGACTTTGCCGAGCAGACTCCGGCCGACACGGTCATCCTGACTCTGGCCTGCGGCAAGTTCCGTTTCAACAAGCTTGAGTTCGGCGACATCGGCGGCATCCCGCGTCTTCTCGACATAGGGCAGTGCAACGATGCTTACTCTGCCGTGCAGATTGCCCTGGCCCTGGCCGGCGCCTTCAACTGCGGGGTCAATGATCTGCCACTCTCCTTCATCCTCTCCTGGTACGAGCAGAAGGCGGTGGTCATCCTCCTCTCCCTGCTGCACCTGGGGATCAAGAACATCAAGCTGGGACCAACCCTGCCGGCGTTCATCACCCCTAACGTGCTCAACTTCCTTGTTGAGAACTTCAACATCGGTCCGATCACCACTGCCGAAGAAGATCTGAAGGCAGCATTGGCAGCATAAGCGAATCCGGCTACAACAAAAAGGGGCGCAGAGAAATACTCTGCGCCCCTTTTATTATCTGTTCAAATAATGTTTATGTCTCGTTTTTATAGCCGGCGGCACAGTAACGGCAGGGATCCTCTGCCCACTTGATCCACTCACCGCAGGACGCGCACCTTCTAAAATGTCCTTGGACCTCTTTATGCGGTTTCTCAAACCAGACGATCATAATACAGATTGGGAATAAAGCGGATCCTGCTCCCCATACCAGGGGGTTTCTACCGCGGTTGTATGCAAGCTTGCCGCCGATAACACCAAAAACAAGCGGCACCAATACCAACAATATTGCCGGTGACATTAAATCAGCCAAAATTACCCCATATGATAGTTATTATTTTTGATGCCCTACTTGCAGTCATCCCGCCACAGGCAGTTTTCCTGCCCACACTCTACCGATTTTCCGGTGTTGTAGCAAGACTCATTTCCTTCCATTGACTGGATTGCCTGCACAAGTTCAGACTTTTTCAGGCTGCCAATTTTCACCCCTTTATCCTTGGCGATTTCCTTAACTTTCTGAAGGTTCATATTTACCCCTTTCCAGACGAATTGTTGTTTATATTTCATTACAAACCGATAATATCATGAAATCCACTTAAGGTAAACAGGACATAACTTCTGCTCGACAAATCGTGGCTTTTCCAATATATTTCGACAACTAAACATTAAAATCCCTTACAAGCCCGGCTTGTTTATTTAAAAATGGAAAGGAGTCTCTAAAGCATGGCAACCAAACCTTTTGTTTATCAGGATCCATACCCCCTTGGCAAGGATCAGACCAAGTACCGCAAGATAGAGGGCTCGGAAAAATATGTGGCCGTCGAGCAGTTTGCCGGCAAAGACGTTATCCGGGTCTGTCCTGAAGCGCTGACTATTTTATCAAACGAGGCGATGCGTGACGTCTCTTTCATGCTCCGTCCCGAGCACAATGAATCTGTAGCCAAAATTCTCCGCGATCCGGAAGCTTCCATGAATGACAAGGGAGTAGCCCTGGCGTTCCTGCGCAATGCCGAAATCTCCGCCAACTTCGAGCTCCCCATCTGCCAGGATACCGGCACTGCAACCATCGTGGCAAAAAAAGGCCAACAGGTCTGGACAGGCGGTAAAGACGAAGAGTTTCTGTCAAAGGGTGTTTACAAAACCTATACCGAGGAAAATCTCCGTTATTCCCAGACAGTGGCCCTTGACATGTACGAAGAGATCAACACCGGCACAAACCTGCCGGCGCAGATCGATATTCAGGCTGTTGATGGCGATTACTACAAATTTCTCTTTATGGCCAAGGGGGGCGGGTCTGCCAACAAGACCTCGCTTTTTCAGGAGACAAAAGCGCTTCTCAATCCTGACACCCTGGTTAAATTCCTCGTCGGCAAGATGAAATACCTGGGAACAGCTGCCTGTCCTCCATACCACATTGCAGTGGTTATCGGCGGCACCAGTGCTGATGCCTGCATGAAAGCTGTAAAACTTGCCAGTGCCAAATACCTGGATGAACTGCCAACCAAGGGGAATGAACACGGCCAGGCATTCCGCGACATTGAACTCGAAGAAAAACTCCTGCAGGAAGCATACAAACTCGGCATCGGCGCCCAATTCGGCGGCAAGTATTTTGCCCATGACATCAGAGTGATCCGTCTGCCTCGCCACGGTGCATCCTGCCCGGTCGGCATGGCAGTCTCATGCTCAGCTGACCGCAACATCAAAGCCAAGATAACCCGGGATGGCCTCTTTGTTGAAGAGATGGACCGCAATCCGGGACGTTTAATTCCTGAGCAATACCGCGGCAAGCACAGCCACGGCGTTAAGATTGACCTGAACAAGCCGATGAAGGAAATTCTGGCCGAACTTTCCAAACACCCGGTGTCAACCCCCTTGCTGTTAAGCGGCACCATCGTAGTCGGTCGCGACATTGCCCACGCCAAGTTCAAGGAGATCCTGGACGCAGGCAAACCGGTGCCCGAGTACCTGCTGAAACACCCGATCTATTATGCCGGACCAGCCAAGACTCCTGCAGGGAAGGCATCAGGCTCCTTCGGCCCGACGACAGCAGGCAGAATGGATTCATATGTTGATCTTCTCCAGAGCAAGGGCGCCAGCCTCATCATGATCGCCAAAGGGAACCGCAGCCAGCAGGTCACTGACGCATGCAACAAGTATGGTGGCTTCTACCTCGGCTCCATAGGTGGTCCGGCAGCTGTCCTGGCCGAAGAAAACATCAAGAAGGTTGAGTGTATCGACTTCCCCGAACTGGGCATGGAGGCAGTCTGGAAGATTGAAGTTGAAGACTTCCCGGCCTTCATTCTAGTAGATGACAAGGGTAATGACTTCTTCAAGCAGCTTGGCCTCTGATTAAACCGATCCCCCCTGACACCCTGCTGTCAGGGGGGATTTTCATTGAAGCTCTGTTAACCGGCATTCGGGATCACTATTAACTTTGCATGCACCCTTTTCTACGCAAAACGGAAGATGAAAGGCCTTTGGTGACTATTAACAGAAAACAGGTATTTCTCCTCATCAGTTGCGTACTGAATATAATCGGCATCTGGATTGCTCTGGGCATTCAGATAAAATACGATTATCAACAGACGAAAAGCGCCTCGGAGTTGAATGTTTACAATCTGTCACGCGCCTTTGAAGAGCATGCCTATGCCAAAGTAAGGGAGATAGACAGATTGATTCAGAATCTGCGCTCCGAATTCAACGAAAGTTTTGATGATTTCCTAAAAGAGCGCCATATACTTGAGAAGATAGGCTACGATGATATCGACTTGAGGGTATATGCCGTAAACAGGCTTGGGCTGTTGACTTACAGGGACAATGAAAAATTCGCAGGCACCACAGACTTGAGTGACCGTGAATATTTTCGAACTCTGCGCAACTCCAGAAGCGACTCACTTTACATCAGTTCACCCGAAATGGATATAACCTCCAATGAGCAAGTTATTCATTTTGCCAGGAAACTTTTTCTAAAAGACGGTTCATTTGGTGGAGTTCTGATTATTGCCGTGCCGGCAACACATTTTTCAGATTTTTTCCAGTCTGTTGATATCGGTCCTAAAGGCGCAATAACCCTCTTCGGCCTCAATCGCTCCATACTGGCCCAGGAATTTGGTTACACGACTAAAGGTAACACCAGCAAAAAGTCAATTGCTGATGACCACCCTTTCTTTCTCAACAAGCAGCAGAGTGGAGTTTTTTCCTCAAAAAACGACATTGATAGGGTATCGCGCCTGTCAGCCTTCAGAAAACTGCAAGATTATCCCCTTGTCGTCCAGGTCGGCTTTGCAGAGGAAGATATTTACAAACCACTTAACAGCCGCCGCAACAGCATAGTCATAATCGGCACGATTGTGACTGCAGCTCTTTGTGGTGCTCTCGGCATCCTGCTTGTATTCGAGCGCAAGCAACAAGCACTGTCTGACAAGATAGTCCGCCGAGAAGAGCAGTTGCAGGAAACTCTTGCTGAACTTGAGATACTGGTAACCACCGATCCGCTTTCCGGCCTGCCCAACAGGCGCTCTTTCTTCAGCAGGGCACAGGCAGAATTCATACGCGCCGCCCGATATAGTCGCCCCCTCTCCCTTGTCATGGTCGATGTGGACCATTTCAAAGAAGTCAACGATCGTTTTGGCCACCTGATCGGCGATGCGGCGCTACGGCATATTTCCGAAAAAATGAAGCTTTGCGTTCGAGAAGCAGATATGATAGCCCGTTACGGCGGAGAAGAGTTTGTCATCATTCTGCCGGAAACGGACTCTGAGGGCGCCGGATTTATTGCCGAGAGGGTAAGAAAAGAGATCGAAACTGCTGTTTTTTCGATAGATCCCCATGACAACATCAGGTTAACTGTGAGCCTGGGCATTGCCTGCATGAATTTCGGCAATGAATATTCTGATCTCGATAAACTGCTGCAAAGTGCCGATGATGCCATGTACTGTGCGAAGAAAAACGGCCGGAATTGCGTCAGCTATTCGCCTGATTTCGCCAACATGGAGTCTCAAATAAGTTCAGACAGGCTTTAGCTGGCTGTACAAAACCGGCATATTCTGTTAAAGTCCACTTTATTTTCCCGAATGGATACCAAAGGAGATGTCTTTAAATGAGTGAATCTCGTGCCATGATTGCTGCGTTTCTTGAGCTAAATAGTTCTTCAGACAGAAATGTCGCCCTGTTCACCCCCTCTCTTGTCGGCATGTTTGGGTCCATAGGCATCTTCGACACGTTTTTGAATGAGGTAGACTCGGCGTTGGCATCAGGTGAGATATCAGAACCTCTCAAAAAACGTGCAGCGAATCTGATCGGAACGTTTATCCCCCAAGTGGCAGACTATAACGGCATAAAAGACCTGACAGATACAGGCGTCACGGCAGACAAGTTGAGGAACATCACTCCGGCATCACTTAATGACCGTTGTCAGGGGGTCATTTACATACTGTCGGCGCTGATTTTCATCTTGAAAGAAGTTAAAAACAAAGCCTGAAGCAGTTTAAGGCGCTTGGACATACCCGGCGAACTCTGCTGCCAGAGCCTCCAAAAGCTTCAGGTCAGTTGTGCTGAAATCCACTCCGCTGGACTCCCTGTCAGCCCCCTTTTTAGCAATCTGGATGACTCCATGGAGTTTATTGTCACTGGTTACCGGCACGCTCATAATTTTCTGAATCGGAATACGCTTTTCCTTCTCCGAGATAAACTGTTCAAACATGTGCAGATGGGGAGTGGATGCAAAAGAGTTATCCAGTCCACCGCACATTTCCAAGGCACACTTTGCGACAAGACACCTGTGAGCATTCAGTGGAATACTGCCGACACCCTTGAGTGAATCCGGCCAGGCAAAAACAAGCACCTCGCGACTACTGTCATAGATGAAAATTGCGATCTCATCCATTTTCACCCGAAAGGCTTCACTGAGAAAGGCTGCCGTTGACAACAGTCTGTCTTTCGGTGTCTCGGCAGCAGTCATCCGTTCCCTGTATTGATTTATCAAGCCTTCAGCAACCATGAGCTCACCTGTTAAAGAAATTATTCTCGTGAAATTAAAGAGCAAAAATCAATCCCTCTGATCTTGCTGCTGATATCAATAATAGCAGGAATTCCGGAATATGCTTCTGCTGACGGGCTGCCGTTCGGGAAATACTTTAAGACCCGGCACATAAGAATGAAGTTATCGGTTTTCACCTAAACGCTGTCTTCACCGCTATAGATTTGGAAACAAAGGATGGGAAACTAACTTTTCTGCCTGGAGAACGCCTAAAAACGGCTTTGGGATTATTAACGACAAGACCAGCGAGTTAAGAGCTGAAAAGCGTCTCAGTGAAGAAATGACAGTAGGCGCCTACTGAACATCTTCATTGAGGAGAGCCATACAAATAGAATCAGCCTAGTGACAGCGCCGTTTCTACCCTGTCGGTCAGTTCCCTGAACGTAAACGGTTTTCTGATATAACCATCTGAACCCGACTCGCTCGTCAACCTTGCAAGTTCATCCTCAGACTTGGACGAGAGCTAAAGAACCGGAATATCCCTCGTTGAACGTTCCGCTTTGAGCATTCTGGCCTTCTGATCACCATCCAGATAAGGCATCATCACATCAAGAATTATCACATCCGGCCTAACATCCCCGTATATATAACGATCCGCTGCAGAAGCGCTGACAGCAGTGACGACTTCATAGCCTCTGCCAACAAGTGCCTCTGTTGCTTTATTAAGTACAATTTCACTGTCATCAACTACAAGCACAAGTTTTTTCATAAAGCACCTCATCTCAGAATTTCAAGCTATGCGATTTGTCCAGAGATAGCCCTGAAACATTTCCCCAACCAACCTACCTGAGTTTCTATTAACATGATACAGGCTACTAATTCAACATAAAAAAACATAGTTCTATAAGTTGTAAACCCATAAAGGCCCATATCACGGGTTTTTAGCGACACTTAACATCTGTCGACGCGCAATCAACTCAGATATCTTTCAATTTTTGAACTGTTATTTTGCAGAGCTGCGAATAATTGCAATATTGCAAACAACGTAAAAGCCCGATTAACGGGCATCAGAGGCATAATAATTCGCCGTGATCAACAGCCAATTCGCATTTATGCGAATTGCGGAGTCTCGAATCAGCGAGACTCAAGCCCAGCGCCATATAAACAGTTGAAATATTGAGCTTTTAGCGCAATTGCATTCATGGCATGAAAATTGAGTATAGAGCATGAAATTTCAATAATCACATCATAGGAGGTTATGCGATGTCGGAAAACACCAACAGGGGATGGAAAGTCGTTGCCGCCGGGACGACAATCAACCTGGCACTCGGAGTTTTGTATGCATGGAGCATCTTCAAGGGGGCCATCAAAGCCTCTATTGAAAAGGGAGGGACAGACGCCTTCCAGTGGAATCTGGCCTCAATCAACGATCCTTATGCTCTCTGCTGCCTGACATTCGCCTTTGCCATGATTCTTGCCGGCAAATGTCAGGACAAGATTGGGCCTGCCAAAACTGCCCTTATCGGCGGCATTCTGGTCGGTGGCGGCTTCACTCTTATGGCATTCAGCAACAGCTATGCAGCCTGGGTTACCGGATTTGGCGTTCTGGCAGGCGCCGGCTTCGGTTTCGGCTACTCTGCAGCCACCCCTCCGGCACTGAAGTGGTTCTCCCCTTCTAAAACCGGCCTTATCGCCGGCATTGTAGTTGCCGGATTTGGTCTCGCACCGGTTTACATTGCGCCACTTGCCTCGTGGCTGATTTCAGTTTTCGGTATTCAGCAGTCAATGCTTTTTCTTGCAGCCGGCTTCACTGTCGTCGTCTGCGGCCTGTCCTTTTTTGTCATTAATCCCCCCGCCGGCTATGTAGCACCCGAGCCAATTGATCCAGGTCCGGTAGCAAAGCTCAATGCGGCAAAACCGGTGGTTAATGCCAATGTCAGCGAGATCCTGCGCAACTACAAATTCTACGTCCTCTGGGCCACCTTCTTCATCGGCTCAGGAGCCGGACTGATGGTCATCGGCAGCGTTGCCGGACTGGCAAAGAAAAGCATGGGGCCAATGGCATTTGTGGCCGTTGCCATCATGGCTGTGGGAAATGCCGGCGGTCGGGTCGTTGCGGGAATACTGTCTGACAAGATTGGCCGTCGTGCCACCCTCTTCATCATGCTCGCGTTTCAGTCAGCACTCATGTTTGCCGCCATACCGGTAATCAGCTCGAACAATGCTATCCTTCTGGTTCTGCTGGCAACCTTCATCGGATTCAATTATGGCTCAAACCTCTGCCTGTTCCCTTCATTTGCCAAGGATTACTGGGGAACGAAGAATTACGGCCTTAATTATGGTGCGCTCTTCACTGCCTGGGGAGTCGGCGGCTTTGTCATGGGCAAGGTCTCGGAAATGCTTAATGCCCAGCCTGGCGGATTGGCCAAGTCTTTTGTGCTTGCCGGTATCCTGCTTGCCGCCGGTGCAGCCATGACTGTCTTCCTTGCCGAACTGAAGCCTGCTTCCGACGAAAACGAAGTACCCTCCCAGTGGAAAGAGTTCTGGTCAGAATTCATGCTCGGAGCAAAGGTTTTTGCCGGGTTTGAGACCGCGGCACCACATACCGCCAGACAATCGGTTTCTGCTTAACAGCCACCTCTCCTCACACAACAAAAGGGCTGCTCTTTCGAGCAGCCCTTTTTGTTTAACCCTTGCATCAATTCCTTATTATTATCTTTAAGGAGCCATCCTCTGTCTGTTTTATCCTCCCCGAGGGAGAGAGGTTTTGCAGAAACTCCGTGCCGTCAGCTATTTTTATGGATTGACATTATCCCCTGCAGTATATGGGGGGGTGTAAATAATCGCTTCAGCTGAATATGGTGATCTTGACGAACCACTATAAGAGCGGATCCGGTAGCGATACTGCTTGATCGGATCAATTGCCCTTCTGTCAACAAAGGTTGTAACCCCGGCGGCAACAGTGGCGATCTTCACCCAGTTGCCGTCCCGCACCATCCTCTCTACTTCATAGCCGTCCGGTGTTTCACAAGGGTTTGGCGAGCAGACCTGCGGAGTCCAGTCCAACCTGATCTTGAATGAGTTCAGCGCCACTGCGCTCAGACTCTGGCTGGCAATTTTCATGGTAGTTGCACATTGCTCGCTGCTGTCGACCGAATCGCCGCCACTGGCATTCCAGGCATTGAGCTTGTAGCAGTAGGTTGTGTTGCCGGTCAGGCCGCTATTCTGGAAGCTGGTCACCATGGGGAGCCGTGAGGGGCAGGCCAGCGTCGGGAAACTGTTACCACAGTAATTTTCATCATAGCCTGCGGCCACGTTGTTGATCTCAGCGTAGCTGCCGTCCCCCTCTTTCCGTTCGATCTTGTAGTTTGTCGCCCCTTGTACCAGGGTCCAGACAAGATCAATCCGGTCTTCGGAAACGGTCCTGGCTGAGACTGTAACCGCGGCAGGTGTGGTAGTGGCTGACTGCTCGTTACTCGGCGCTGATGCACCGGCAGCATTAATGGTGCTTACCCGGTAGAAATACAACGAGCCTGCAGTGAGGCCGGTATCTGTGTAGCTGAAGACATCGGCAGATGTTGTGTTGACAACTGCCCAGACACCTGAAGAAGTCAGTTTTCTCTCGATTCTGTAGCCATTATTGCCGGTCACATTATTCCAGTTCAAAACTGCCTGGGAGATAGTCACCCCGGTAAGTTGGCCAAGCAGAGGGGCAACAGCCATAGTTGTCTGACTCATCGGGGCACTATAGGCTGAACTTCCCGAACCGTTCAAGGCTGCCACACGGAAGCAGTAAGTCGTGCCTGCAGCAAGGGCACTTTGGACATACGCAGCGCTGTTCTGATTCGAACTTAATGGAGCGCTCCAGTCTCCGGCAGTGCAGTCAGCGCCGGTCCGGATTTTCCACTGCAGGTTATAGCTCGTCTCCCCGTAGACATTTGACCAGGAGACAGTCAGGATACTGGTTGAATTTACAGTAATAGAGTTTATGGCTGTTCCGGGAGGGATGGTGGTTATTGTTTTAGCACTGCTCCAGGCAGAGTTGCCGCCGCTGTAAACATCCCGAATCCGGTAGCGGTAAGTATAGCCAGCGGTTCTGCCTGTGTCCTGGAAGGTAACCGTATCAACAGGTAAAACCGGCAGAATCGTACATACCGGCCAGTAGACTTCATTTGTTAAGAAGTTAACGGCACTCTGCGGATTATCATGGTATGCAAATTCGCACCGCTGCAGCTCATAACCTGCATTCCCGGCAACATTACCCCACGAAAGGTTCACCTGGCTTGCTGACGCTGATGGCGCGTCCAGTATTGGAGCGGCAAGCGGCGTATACATGCATTGCTCATTACTGGTTACTGTCTGCGGGCCGTTGGGGTTACTGCTCAGCGCCTTCACCCGGTAGCAGTATTCTGTTGAAAGGGCAAGTCCAGTGGCATCGAAGGACACAGTATTTGCAGCCAGATTCACCCCGCCGGCAAGCTCGATCCACTGGCTCCCGGAGCCGAGTCTTCCTTCAACGGTATAGTTCGTCTCCCCGGAAATATCCGGCCATGAAACTGTGAGTGAGGTCTCCGATGCAGGTGCGACGCTGATAGCAGGCGTGCTCATCTGCGTCCAGCCGATGACGGCATTGCTCGGGTTCGAGTTGTTACCACTCGTATTGGCAATGATCTGATACCGGTATGCACTGCCCGCAGCAAGTCCGGTAACCTGATAAGTGGTTATGTCAGCAGCAACGGTCGCCAGATGTGACCAGGAAGTATTGTAATAGGCGGTATTCGGACAGTAGGTTGCTGCCTGTGAGGCATTATTGTACCAGCAAGTGGCATACTGAACTGTGTATCCGGTATTGCCCGGGACATTGTTCCAGACCAGGTTGATCTTGTCACTGGACGTGCCGGCAGCTGACGTCAAGACAGTCGGTGTAAAGCGTGTTATGGTAGTCTGTATGTCACTGTAGGCCGAATAGCCGGAAGCATTGTATGCCCTGAGGCGATAATTATATTTAGTGTTGGCAGCGAGACCGCTCTCCGCAAATGAAACAACATCGGTCGTTCTCGTGCCCACCTCTGCCCACACCGAGCCAGTATCCTCCTTACGTTCGAGACTGTAGCCGGTCTCACCCGCCACATCGAGCCAGCCGACGGTCACCCCACTTTCCGTAATGCCCGTAAAGGAATTGATTGACGGCGCAGCCGGCAGTGTCGGCACACTCTGGATATTGCTGGCCAACGAATAACCGGCAGCACTCTGCGTACTGATCCGGTAGGCGTAGATTACTCCGGGGCTGAGTCCCGAATCTGTATGGGTCGTGACACCGGCCCCCTTGAAAGTCAAATCGCTCCAGGCCCCTGAGCCGATCTTGCGCTCGACTTTGTAACCGATGTTGCCGGTAATCTGATTCCAGTTAAGTGATATTTCAGTGGCTGAACTGACAACTGGCGCTTCAAGCACCGGCGCCCCCAGTGTTGTCGTCGCACAGGTAATGATGGTGCGGGAGTTCAGGCTGCCGGCAAAAGCATAAATGCGGTAGCAGTAATTGGTACCGGCTGCCAGACCGCTATCCAGGTAGCTGTCTACTCCAGGGGCTGCCGTGACAACAGGTGTCCAGACGCTGGTTTGCAGCACTGGCCCCACAGTCCGTTCGATACTGGCAGAGGTGCCCGGGGTATTAATTCTCCAGGTCAGATTAATCCTGCCGGAGTCATTCTGCGGTACAGGCAGGAACGGAGCCGGCACCAGGATGTAATTATTCTTCTGTTTCAGCACCAGGTAATCCGGATTGGCGGCATTGTATGTCACACCGGCAACAAAGGCTTCCCCCTGATAGTTGGCAGCAACTGCCCTGGCCTCGTCCATTCTGCCCCCGTCATATTCGCTGGCAGAAAGGAAGGTCCCCTCGAAATCATAAATCAGGTTGAGAATGTCGGAACTGCTGTCAAAGGCCGGATCACTGTCAAGTCCGCTCCTGCTGTTGCCGGTCAGATAAATGTAGCCTGATGAGTCAACAGTCATGGCGGTCACATAGTCGTATCTGGCCGGCCGATCAAAGTTCCGCTCCCAGATGATCGCCCCGTCAGCCGCCTTGTAACGGATCAGGTGAAAATCGCTGTCAGTGAGGGTCCGATACGATGTCCCAGCCACTAGCAGATCGCCATCAACAGGATCCAGGGCAGTGGCCATGGCCCGGTCATTGCCGTTTACCGGTGCAGCTGCGCCGTTATGCACCGCTTGCCAGATGAGACGGTTTGCCGAGGTGTCGGCGCCGTCATACTTGATGGTCAGCCACTCGTCGTTACCGGCGGCATTGACGGCGTGCCCGGTGACATAGACATTGCCGGCCTTGTCAACCGCCAGTGACAGACCGTGATCATCGCCACCACCTGCACCGGCATGAATTTGCGACCAGATAAGAGCACCGGTGGCACCGCTGTACTTGGCGGTGTAGATATCGAAATTCCCGGCAGCATTTTCCATAGAACCGGTAATAAATATATTGCCGGACGGGTCGAAGGCTACAGCCGAAGGATAGTCATTGCCATGGGCCGCACCGTCGTAAACGACCGGCGGCCAGGGCATGGTACCGTCCGGGGCATACTTGATGACAAACATGTCCTCGTCGTTACTGGCATTCACCCCATGGCCGATAACGACGATATTGTTTGCAGCGTCTTTGACCGTCTGCACGGCAGTTGCCTGGTCAATGCCTGCCTGGGTACCGTACTGAGCGCCCCATGTTGTCGGCGGATTGCTGGTTGGATCGTTGAAAGCGGCTGAACCGTACTTGATGGTATAAAGGTCATCACTCTTGTCAGAACCGCCGGAAAGATAGGCAGTGCCTGTGACAATGGCGTCGCCGTTGTTGTCAAGGGCAATGCCGGCAGCCATGTCAGTACCGCCGTCACCGCTGTCATAGACCGCTTTCCATTTGACCGCCTTGGTTGCCCGGTCCAGCTTGATGGTCACGTAATCCATGGAATAGGCGCCGCTGACCCCCTCTTCGGTTAGGTCACTGAAACCGGTCACTATGGGGTGGTCATCACTACCGGTGACAATGCCGACCGCTTCGTCTTCCCTGTTGTCGGCGCCATTATACTGATAGACCCAGACCGGGGATTCGTAACTGACCACCTTGGTAAGGGCATGGGCTTCACCGCTGTAGTCGCTGTCACCATCAACACTGCTGTTTGCTTTGAGCCGGTAATAGTAGTAACTGTTGCCATCAAGCCCGCTGTCGCTGTAGGTAGTGGTATCTGCAGGCAGGGATGCTATGGGGGCAAATGTGCCGTTTTCACCAAGTTTCCGTTCCAGGGTAAAGCCGGTTTCATTGGCGGAATTGTCCCGCCAGTTCAAGGCAATGGCACTGTTGGAAGTTGCTGCAGCAGTCAGCCCGGTCGGCGGGTCGACCTTGCCAAAGTCGTAGCGCACCAGGACAAAATCAAATGAGCTGGCAGCAGTGTCGCTCCAACCGGCCAGAAGAGGGTCCCCGGCCGGATGCAGGACCATGCCGACCGGACGGGCGCTCCTGTTGTCCGGACTCCGGTAGTTCTTCTGCCAAACCAGCTCACCACTGCTCTTTTTGTATTTAAGGGTCGTGAAGTTATCATTGCTGCCGGTTGCCGTATAGCCGGCAACAAAGACATCGCCGCTCGTGCCGGTGCTGCCGGTAATGGCAACAGCAACATCAGTGTACTCACTGCCCGAATCGTACAGTTTCTCCCATACCTTTGAGCCGGTTGCCGCGGCATAACGAACCGTGTAGATATCCTCATTGCCCGAATAGGTATAGGCATGTCCGGTCAGATAGATGTCGCCGCTGCCATCCAGCCAGAGCGCCGCCGGTTCATTGCTGCCGCTGCGACTGTTCAGCTGCTCCCACACTACCCCGCCAGGAGCGGCCGCTCCATACTTGACAGTGTAGATTTCGCTGTTCTGCCCGTTATAAAGATAACCGGCCACAATGACGTTGCCATCTTGATCAAACTTGACCGTTACCCCCCTGTCATCCCCGGCTGACGCTGAAGCCTTGCGCTGTTCCCACATCAGGGCCTTGTCGAATGAATATTTTCGGGTAAGCATGTCATAGTCGGTGCCCCCCTTGGAGGATGCGCCTGTTACGACGACACCGTCTATTCCGACGTCTATGGCGGTAATCCGGTCGTTGCTGTTATAGGGTGAGTTGTAGATCTCAACCCAGAGGGGAGCGCCCCCTCCAGGAGCATATTTGATGATCAGGTAATCGTCATTGCCGCCGCTGTTGGCAGTGTATCCGGCCACATAACTGTTGCCTGCCCCGTCAATGGCAATGCCGGCCGCCACATCAGCGCCACCGGCGGAGCCGCTCCAGGTCTGCTGCCAGAGCACAGAGCCGTCCAGACCGCTGTATTTGACCGTGTGGATATCCTTGCTGGCGAGGTTCCAGACCGTACCCGTAACGATGACATCGTTGCTGCCATCAACTGCCACGGCCAGGGCCTGATCATCCCCGCCCCCCTTGTCAAACGAGGCACGCCAGGCAATGCCGCTGCCGTCCCCCCTTAATTTGACTATGCGATAGTCGTTGTTCATGCCACTTACATTGTTGTAACCGACAACAATGACATCCCCCAGGCTGTCCCTGGCCATGGCTTTTGCTTCCTGTCTGCCAGGCTGGAGATCACTGACCGGGAACGGGGTAACTGTGTCCCCCCCCTTGGCAAATGCAACGGTTGCGGAAAGCAGCAAGAGCAGAGTGGCAAGGCTGCGCAAGATTATTGCAATGGGCTGTGCAAAGCCGCTCTGTTTCGGATTACTCATATGATCACAGGTCATCTTGACTCTCCGGTTGAAATAATCGCTTACCATGGCGTCACGTTGTTCCACTGCTGGTTATTGGGCCAGTTGGTCCCGTTTTCAGTAGGCCCGCCATGGCAGACGGCAGCGTCGTAATCAGCTGTGCCATAACCGAACGGGAAGCGTCCATCGCGGCCACCACCGGCAGTTCCGCCTGAGGCAACATTACCACGATGCTTGACGGCGAGACAGTCGGTCTGCATCAACCGCGGCAGGCCGGAGTTATGGGGCTGATGGCACTTGGAGCAGCTGTAGGCATGCTCGGCATTATTCGCCCACCCCTTGACCGACTCATGAATCCGGTCAACCGACTTGAACGGAGTATTCTTCTTGATGCCATCGGTCAGATTCTGTTTCGGGTGACAGTTCAGGCAGAGATTGGCGAACTGGCTGTCAGTTTCATTAATCTTGGCGCCGTTAAAGGTGTTACGCTCCGTACGCCATTTAACGTTCGACTGTGGAATATATGTTCCCGGTCCGGTCGGGCTGTCTTCCTTGAACGGCGCCGTCAGCCAGCTCCCCTTGAGGAGTGGCACAGCATACCTCTGATTGTCACCCAGGGTTTTTGAGACTCCATGCGGGTCATGACACGGCGTGCAGAGGCCATTCACCTGCATGGCATAGGGGACAATCTGATAGCTGTCGCCGGAAACCGGTGCTGTCGAGAGGGGATCAGCAAGGGTGAGCGCTGTGGCGCTGTTGGCTGCTATCCGCCTTATCTGACCGATGTTGCTGCCGCCAGTCATGAGCAGATAGAGGTTCTGCCAGCGATTGGCTGTCCAGCTTTTACCGCTGTCAGTGATGGTGACGCTGTCGCCGCTGCTGACAGTGCCGCTCTCCTTGGCCAGATGGGGGAGAGAACCGGCCGGCTCGGAAGCCTTGAGGTGACCACCGACAATGGTCTTCATGATATCCCGCTCAGTAAAGCGGGCCGTTGAACCTTTGGTTCCCTGGCCGAATCTCTGGGTATCCTTGTAACCCATGACCGGAGCGGTCGCCCCGAAAGTGGTGTTGTAACCCCACGGGGTCTTGCCGTTGGGGGTGGCAGTACCGCTGGCCGGGCTGTTGTGGCAGTCAAAACACTGGCCGGCGCCGGCACCGTAGGGGTTGACTCCGGAATTGTTGGCCGATGCCTTGTAGTCAAAGCTGTAGCCACCGATATTCTGCTTGGTCTCCTTCAGATTGCCGCCGTTGTTGGTGCCGTTGAAGGTGGTGTAGCTGGTGGTAGTGCCGACAACCTTGGAGCCGTGGGAGTTATGGCAATCGAAGCATTCGATGTTGCTGGTGCCGCTTGCCCCACGGCTGAGCGGTATCGCTCCGTCGTAGCCGGTGGCACTGCTCCACCCCCCCTGGTTCTGTACGGCATTGCCATGGGCAGAGAACGCCTTGGAAACGGTATCTTTCCTGTTGGCATTGGGGTAGCTGGCAGAGTTGTATTTCCCCCAGGCGGTCACAGCCCCAGGCTGGGCATAGCGGGAAGCGACGCTCTGGTAGTCCCAGGCATACTGCCGCGGTGTACGGTTATCCCCAACCGGCTCTGTATCATCGTTCTGGTCGCTGTGGCAGGAGATGCAGTGATTGGTGACCTTGCCCACGGCAGCCCGCTCTCCGGCTGTGCCGATATTGGCAGCCATGAACCTGGTAACCGTGGCCCTGCCGGTGGCAGTCGAATATTCGCGGTACTCTGCCGGCCGTTGTCCGGCGCCCCAGACAACCAGATCGACATAATCGTTCTTGACCGATGAGTAGTTTTTGTAGTTGTAGCCGGTGTGGTAGCGGGTATCGATCAGGCCTTCAGGCGTAGATTCCCAGTGGCAGGCGTAACAGTGCTTGTTGGTCACATCGACACCCTGCACATGGTGTGAATTGGATTTCATCTGCCCCATGACATCCATCCGCTTGCCGACCGTGCCGGAATGGCACTTGGTGCAGTCCCGTGGCAGGCCGAAGGCGGAATGCTTGGGAATCGGCTTGTTGTTGG
>VEOV01000279.1 GCA_012026855.1 Geobacter sp. | reverse complement strand
GCCTGGAGACGGGGCCATGTTGATCGAACGCGACGGGCTGCGCTTCTCTGATTTGAACTCCGGTTCCCAGGCGAGGGTTCGTGCGGGAGGAAGAACCGTCAAGGTCCCGGTCGCCGGCATCGGCTTTGATCCGGCGCAGTCGCCCGGTACACAAGATCACTTGATCTATGCTTATGTAAACAAGAAGACCTTTGCGGAAATTACCGGCGAGGCGGCCAACCGGCGCTTGATAATCCGTTTCAGGAATGTACATACAAAGCAGCAAGTGAAAAACGCCGCTGACGCGCTTGTCCAATATTTCAATTCTTTAGGCATTGTGGCCGATACCGTAAAAATTCCCAAATTCATGGAGCACCCTCACCAGTGGCAGTTAAACACCCTGCTGTTTATGGAGGGGAGCATCGGGTTCCTGGCGTTTTTTCTGGGCGCCGTGCTGGTTTCTCAATTGATGGCGGCCATCCTGGCCGGGCAAACCCGGCAGATCGGCATTTTCAAGGCCATCGGCGCTTCGCGGTTCCAGGTTATGCAGATTTATCTGGCGATGGTGCTGCTCCTGGGGGTTATATCCGGCCTGATGGCAATACCGCTTGCGGTCGGCTCAGGGTATGCGTACGCCTACTTCGTGGCAAATATCCTCAATTTCGAGATTCTCACACGATCTTTGCCGCATCATATCTATATCTATCTCATCACCGCGAGTCTGTTGTTGCCGCTGTTGCTCTCCCTTCCGGCTATTTTAAAGGGGACGAGGATAACTGTCCGCGAAGCGTTATGCGACTACGGCATCCCACAGGTCGTCTCTGTGAAAAAGTCCGGAGTGCTTGCCAAATTGCCGCTTCCGCGAAATTTCTTATTGGCGTTCGAGAATACTCTGCGACGCAAGAAACGCCTGGCAATCACGGTAGCCGCCATGGCGCTCGGCGTGGCGATTTTCAGCACTGGATTCAATGTGCAACAATCCCTAAAGGATCTTCTGTCCGATGTAAACGGCAGCATGAAGCATGATGTCCAGGTGGCGCTGATCAACCAGATGCCGAAGGAAGAGGTGCTGAAATATTTCAGCGGCATTGACAACATCAGCCGGATTGAGACATGGAACGGCGGTCGCGGCGGAATGCAATCCATGGTCGTCTCAACGGATGCCGGGGTAGGAATAATCGCCCTTCCATACAACAGTGATCTTATTGCCTTCAGGTCGATCAAGGGGCGCTGGCTGCGCGGCCCGGCTGAGCCCGAAATAGTCATGAACCAGGAAGCGGCGGAGCTATATGGAAATCCGGCCATTGGCGGCTATCATACGATCAGCGTCAGGGGGAAACAGTTGAAGGCCAGGCTGGTCGGAATCGTTGAAGAGCTTGAAAAACCGAAGATATATATGGAGCAAGCGCAGTATGACGCCTTCGTCAATCCTGATCACCAGATCAATAGCTTGATGTTTGTCGCCAAGGACAAAAGTTATGACAAGGTTAAGGCGTTGAAGGCGGAGATCGAAAAGGCCATTGAGCCGTCGAACCTGCAGGTGCTCTACGTGATGATGCAGGCGGAACGGGTGCAGGTTATCTATGACCATCTGCAGATAATCCTGGTGACTATCGTCTTCTTTGCCCTGCTGGTGCTGATGGTCAGCGCAATAGGCATGTCATCTGCCGTTGGGATTACTGTAATGGAGAGAACCAGAGAGATCGGTGTGCTGAGGGCAATCGGGGCAACTCCTCGAGTAATCAGCAACCTTTTTGCCAGCGAAGGGTTAATTGTCAGTCTCACAAGTATTATTATTGGTCTGTTTCTGGCTTGGCCGCTCAGCATTGTGGGAGCAAAATTCTTTGGCAACCTGATGCTGGGTGTTGCTTTGCACTATTCCTTCAGCAGCTCAGGTTTCATCATCACTCTTTTAGTCACGCTGCTGTTCGGGTGGCTGGCAAGCCGTCTTCCGGCACGACAGGCAATTAAGGTGACGACCCGTGAAGCCCTGAAATACGAATGAGCCAATGAATGCTTGTCGCAGGGATGGGGTCACGCAAGATGATGAAAACATAATTGAGTTTAGATTGAAATAACCGTTGCATTTCATTTGCACGATGGTGTATAGATAAATAAAAAGACCGGTCGGTATAAAATATGAGGCCTGATAATGAGCGATAAAGGGAACAAAACAAGACAAGAGATTGTGATCAAGGCGCTGGATCTGTTTTCGATCAAGGGGTATTACAACACATCCATCGGCGATATCATGGCGGCTACCGGCCTTACCAAGGGCGGCCTGTACGGTCACTTCGGCAGTAAGGAGGCAATCTGGGAGGCGTCTTACGAGGAGGCGGAAAAGGTCTGGGAACGGACAGTCTTTACCGGTCTAAGGGAGATCGAGGACCCGCTGGAGCGGCTCTGCTGCCTGATTGACAATGTGATGCGCGACTATCTGGGGAAGAACGCTTTTCCGGGGGGGTGCTTCTTTCTCAATATGATTGTTGAGCTTTCCGGGCAGTCGGAGGAGATGAAAAACAGGATCTGGCGAGGGTACAAGGGGTTTGTGCGCCTGATGGCTTCATGGCTTAAGGATGCTGAGCGCAAAGGGGTAATCCGTCCGGGTTTGGATCATGGGGAAATCAGCACTTTTATCGAAATTGTGCAGAATGGCGCAGCCGCCCTGTACGGTGCCACCAAGGATCCGCAGGTTTGGCAGATAACAGCCAGGCAGTTGCGCAGCTATCTTGAGCAGTATAGGGTCTGACGGCAACAGGAATCGATTGATTGCTTGAGCCGTAGATTGTTTCACGCTTTAGCCTGTTTTGTCATGGCCATGACAGACTAAAGATGTCGAAGGAGTTTATATGGAACTGTTTCTCAGGAAAGGGGAGGTCCGGACAATCCCTTGCCGGGTTGAATCTTTCATAGATGTGAGTAGCGGTGTAGTCTGGATTACCCGTTATATGGACAGCCGTGACTATCTTTTAAAGGACATTCAAGGTTTTAAACTGGAAAGTGGTGAACCGCTTGTAGTTGAGGCGCTAACTGATTCATACATGACGGTAAAGACACTGCAAAATATCATTTATTAATCGCCGCCAGGCCTGGGTAGAGATGCTCAGGGCGGCAGGCCTGTAAGAAACCGCCATGAGCAGATGGCATGCCGAATTTGAGCGCCGCGCGCCGGGCGCACAATCAGTTTCTCCTGTTGCTGGGGATTGGTGAGAATGAGGCGCTGTATATCAGGCATCATGCAGCTGAGTAAAGGAGATACCATGAAAATCCTGCTTATCCAACCCCGCAGCTCATCCGATCTGATGGATCAGATCTACCTGTTCGAGCCCCTTGCCCTTGAATATCTGGCAGCGGGGGCTCAGTTGGACGGCCATGAAGTGAAGATTCTTGATGCCCGTATTGATGGTGATATCGACGGGGCTGTCAGGGCGTTTCGGCCCGATGTTGTTGGCCTGACCGGCTTTACCAGTCATGTGAACATCATCAAGGCCATTGCCAGTCAGGTGAAAGAGATTGATGAGGAGATAACGGTAATTGTCGGCGGTCACCATGCAACGGTGCGGCCCGACGATTTCAATGACCAGAAGATTGATTTTGTGGTGATCGGCGAAGGGGTGTTTACCCTTCGGGAGCTGCTGGCAGTTATGGAGGGCAGGATGCAGCTCCGTTTGGTACGCGGTATAGCTGTCCCTTACCCTGAAGGGATGCTTTTTACCGAGCCGAGAGCCTATACCGCTCTTGATGAACTGCCGCTGCCGGATCGTAGCCTGACAGCTTGCTACCGCCGGAGTTATTTCAGTGAATGGTTCAAGCCGCTGGCATCCATCAGGACTTCGCTGGGGTGCACTGCCCGCTGTAACTTCTGCGCTCTCTGGAACATCACCGGCGGAAGGTATCTGCGCCGCGATCCAGAACTGGTGGTGGCAGAATTGAAGGGGATTGCCGAGGAGAATGTCTTTTTCTGTGACGATGAGTCCATGTGCGACACGCAGCGGATGGACCGGCTGGCTGATCTGATTGCCGAGGCCGGCATTCGCAAAAACTTCTTCCTCTATGCCCGGGTGGATACCATAATCAATCATCCGGAACTGTTTGCCAAGTGGAGAGAGATCGGCCTTTGCCAGCTTTTCGTCGGTATGGAGGATTTCTCCGATGCCAGGCTTAAGGCGATGAAAAAAGGGGTGACCGTTGCCCAGCAACAGGAGGCGGCCAGGATTCTCGATCAGCTGGGAATAATGATGTACGCCTCTTTCATGGTTGATCCGGACTACTCAAGGGAGGATTTTGTTTCCATGAGGAATTACGTCCGGAAACTGAAGCTGAAATATGCCACATTTACGGTCATGACGCCGCTGCCAGGAACTGAGCTGCATGAAACGGTCAAGGAGCGGCTTTTGTCATCGAAGCCAGAGCTGTATGACATGCTCCATGCGCTGACGCCCCCCAGGCTGCCTCTTCAGGAGTTTTACCGGGAGATGGCAAAACTCTACAAGGGGGCAGTGCCGGTATATCGCTCTCTGCCTGCGATGCTGCAGTTCGGCCTGCACGGTCTGTTCCTTCGGATCAAGCTGTTCGGTGAGTTTCTGAAGCGGGTAGAGCGGTTCCATCTGGATTATTGAATCGCGGGGAGGTCAGCATGGAGAGAGTTCTTTATGAGAAGAGAGACCGCATTGCCTACATCACACTCAACCGGCCCGAGGCGCTTAATGCCCTTGATGATGGGCTGAATAGTGAACTCTGGAGCGTCTGGAGCGATTTCGGCAGTGACAGCTCTGTGGATGTTGCCATTGTGACCGGCAGCGGCAAGGCGTTCTGTGCCGGGGCTGACCTGAAAACTTTTATCCCCAAATGGGAGAAGGCCACCTTGCAGGATATCCGTACAAGTATGTCGGCAGGTATAGGTGGCGGCATTACCCGTGGTCAGCACCGGATCGCCAAACCGATTATAGCTGCTGTCAACGGCTGCGCCTTCGGCGGCGGATTTGATCTGGCGCTGGCCTGTGATATCCGCATCGCCTCGGAGAAGGCCAGGTTCGGTGTGCTGGAGGTGCGCTTTGGCTTTCATCAGGGAGATGGCGGTATTGACCGTCTCGTGGCCATAGCCGGCATGTCCACTGCTTTCGAACTAACGCTTACCGGCCGCGAAGTCTCTGCCGAAGAGGCCTTGCGGCTGGGGCTGGTCAGCCGGGTAGTACCCCATGACGAGCTGCAGGCCATCGCAGAGCAGTACGCCGCCATGATTCTGGCCAACAGTCAGCAGGCAATCAGATCGGCCAAGGAGACCATCCTGGATGTGGTTGGCCGTACCCTTGATGATGCCCTGCGGGTCGAAACCTTCAATGCCTACTCCAGTCCGGGAGATTTCAACGAAACCAGAGAGCGGCTGGCCGAATTTAATGCAAAGCAGCTAAAACCGGTGATTGCTTCATAAGGGGGACGGATCATGGATATGACTGCCAACTGGAATGATATCAAAAGCCTGTTTAACCAATCGTTCAAATCTTCTTTTCACTTCTCAATAGCAACGGTGACGGAGGATGGCGCTCCCCATGTGACCCCTATCGGCTCGCTGATGCTGGGAAAACCGGGGTATGGTTTCTATTTCGAGAAAAAACTTCTGATGCATCTACCGCTTAACCTGGAAAAGAACAAGAAAGTTTGTGTCCTTGCGGTTAACACCAGCAGATGGTTTTGGCTGAAGTCGCTTATCACAGGGAAGTTTACAACTCCGCCGGCTGTCAGGCTGCACGGGTTTGCCGGTGATTCGCGGGAAGCGACTGAAGCAGAAGTTGCTCTCTGGCAAAAGCGGGTAAGGCGAGTCAGCTTCACCAAAGGGCATGGGATCATGTGGCGCAATATGATACGAGTGCGGGATATTGAGTTCACCCGCATGGAACCTGTGTTGATGGAGATGCCCACACTACCATGGAAAAACTGAACAGATAACAGCTGATATCCGTTGGGGTAAATCTGAACCGGGATCATAAATGAGTATAACCGGTCATCTGCGAATCTTCATGCAGGCTACGCTGGTATGGGGAGGCTTTTGGATTGCTGGGCTGCCATATTACTACCGGCAGTACCCGGCCGCGCTGATGGTCTGGTTAGAAACAGCTCTGCTGTCCCTGTTGATCTGGCTTGTACATTACATATTGAAACAGACGCCAGGCAAGTATCGAATAAGAAAGTCGCTCTGGCTTGCGTTCTATTACACCATTCCGCTGGCGGTTTATGACTGGCTATACTGCGGCATCTATCTTGGTCATGGTCTGGGCTTTATCCGGGTTTACTGGTACCTCACCATATATTACATTGTCCCCTGGCCGCTGCTTTACGGAGTTGCTGTTCATTTGAACTGTCTGGAAAGCAGGCCGCAAGGAACATAACTCATATTGGAATAAAAAGCCGGACGTATTGCACGCCCGGCTTTTTTGCTGGTTATAAGAATAAAAGCTATGCCAGGTCCTGGGCAGCCTGATAGATGATGTCGAACAGCTCCTGAATGTCTTTCTCATCGATGCAGGAGAAGGCGATCCGCAGGTCGGTTTTGCCGATGGAAATGCCGCCGACGCCGTATTTGTTAAGCAGGTGAACGCGCAGCTTTTCGGCATCGACAGTTTTCAGCTTCAGGCACATGAAATAGCCGGAATTGAACGGGTAGTAGGTCCAGGCGCTGTCGTACTTGCCGCTGTTGAGCACTGCCTTGGTTTTGAGGGCACGGCCCTTGAGGATCTGGAACTTCTCCTCTTTCTGCTTGAGGAAGTCCGGTGAGCGCAGCGCCTCGATGGCAAAGGTTTGTGACGGGTGCGGGCAGTTGGAGATACGGGCACGGATGATCCCCATGGCCTTTTTCTCCAGGGCTGTCAGAACCGGGGCGTTTTCCTTGCTGTTGCCGTCGGCAAAGGTAATGAAGCCGGTGCGGAAACCCCAGACAAACTCTTCCTTGGTAGCGCCGTCCAGCTTGATGGCCAGGATGCGGGGGTGCAGGTTGGCCAGTTTGCCGAAGAGGGATTCCTTGAGGCTGTCTTCGTAGAAAAGACCGAAATAAGCGTCATCACTGATGGCAACGATGTTGCAGCCCGACTCGGCCACTTCCTTGATGGCAGCTACCAGGGCATCACCTTCGGCGACAGTCGGGGTGTAGCCGCTTGGGTTGTTGGGGAAGTTGAGCAGGACGATGGCTTTCCCTTTTTCTTCGGCGGTGTTTTTCAGGACTGTCTTGAACGCGTTGACGTCAAAGCCGCCGGCAGTAGTAAAGGTTGGGAACTTTTGCACAACTGCGCCGGAGCAGGTACCGAAGGTGAGGTTGTAGTTACCCCAGAGCATGTCCGGCAGGATCAGGTGATCACCCTTGTCAACGAACATGTCGGCAACTATTGAAAGCCCGTGGGTCAGGGCGTTGGTAACAATCGGGTTGCTGAAGAACTTTCCCTTTTGACTCGGGTTTTCCCGCAGCATTTTCTCTGTCCAGAGGGCACGCAGCTCAGGTTTGCCTGCCGGCGGCGCATAGGGGTAGATATCCTTCGGGTCAAAGGCGGAGAGCTTGTCCTGAATGCACTGCAGGTACATCGGACCGCCGTTCTCTGTGGCAATGCCGATGGTGGCGTTGAATTTGTGCGCTTTCTCCTTGGCTTCGGCGGACTGGGTCAGGATCCCTTTGGGGAAGAAGAGGTTTTTGCCCAGATCGGAAAGCATCTCCAGTACATGGGGATTGTTTTGGGCGAGCATGTCATTAAGTTCGATTGCCAATGGGTTCATCGAGTTCTCCTTAAGTCCTGGGTGTGAAATATATTATGCAAACTTCTTCTCAAGCGCTTTTTTCACCAGCGGCGGGACTAGATTGTCAACCGGCCCTTTCAGTGAACTGATTTCCTTGACTACCGATGAGGAGAGGTAGCTGTAGGGGACGGAAGTCATCATGAAGAGAGTTTCAACATCGGTTGAGATGCCCCGGTTGATCTGCGCCAGCTGGAATTCGTATTCAAAGTCCGAAACGGCCCTGAGCCCCCTGATGATTACCGTTGCCTTTTGCGAAAGTACATAATTTACCAGAAGGCCGTCAAAGGTGTCAACTTTCACCCGGTCATTTCCGGCAAGCACGGCACGTATCAGGTCAAGGCGTTCATCAATCTCGAAGAGGGCGTTTTTTGAGCTGTTGCAGGCGACGGCAACGATGACATTGTCAAAAATCTGCAGCGCCCGGTCGATTACATCCAGATGCCCGTAAGTGATCGGGTCAAAGGAACCTGGGTAGACGGCAATTTTTCTTGGCATGGCAGCACCTTGGATTACAGCTGTTGTTGAGAACGTTCCAGAAAATTCAGGGCGGAATCGCCATAAACTTTTCTTGCTGAGAGGTCAAGGCCGGCAGGGGGAGTCAGGTCGGCTTTGCGGGCACTCTCAACAACCATGATGC
>VEOV01000086.1 GCA_012026855.1 Geobacter sp. | reverse complement strand
TTGCCGTCCGGGAAGATGACATGGTCAACCTGTGGTTTGATCTCTTCCCACTGGTACTTCTCCAGGGCAGCCACCTCGATCTCGTTGTCAAAGTGCCCGATGTTGCAGACAATGGCCTGATCCTTCATTCTGGCCATGTGGTCATGGGTAATGACATGGTAGTTGCCGGTGCAGGTAACGAAGATGTCGGCCTTGTCGGCGGCATACTCCATGGTCACCACGCGATACCCTTCCATGGCGGCCTGCAGGGCGCAGATCGGATCGACCTCGGTAACCCAGACCTGGGCAGAAAGGGCGCGCATTGCCTGGGCAGAACCTTTGCCGACGTCGCCGTAACCGCAGATCAGGGCCACCTTGCCGGCAATCATCACGTCCGTAGCCCGCTTGACGCCGTCCACCAGCGATTCGCGGCAGCCGTAGAGATTGTCGAACTTTGACTTGGTGACCGAATCGTTGACATTAATAGCCGGAAAGCGCAGTTCGCCCCGCTCGTGCATCTGGTAGAGGCGGTGCACGCCGGTTGTGGTCTCCTCGGTAACCCCTTTGATCTGGGCCAGACGGGTTGAGTACCAGGTTTTGTCAACAGCCAGTTTTTTCTTGATGGCAGCAAAGAGAATGGTCTCTTCCTCGGAACCCGGATTGTTCAGCACAGACAGATCCTTTTCCGCCCTGGCACCAAGATGCAGCAGCAGAGTGGCATCGCCGCCATCATCGAGAATCATGTTGGAATAGCCGCCATCGGGCCATTCAAAGATCCGGTGGGTGTAATCCCAGTAATCCTCCAGGGTCTCACCCTTGACGGCAAAGACGGCAGTGCCGCCGGCAGCAATGGCAGCAGCAGCATGATCCTGGGTCGAGAAGATATTGCAGGAGGCCCAGCGGACTTCGGCGCCCTGATCTTTCAGGGTCTCAATCAACACCGCGGTCTGGTTGGGCATGGGCAGCGAGCCGGTGATGCGCGCCCCCTTGAGCGGCTTGCTAGCGGCAGATTCCTCGCGGATGGCCATCAGGCCAGGCATCTCGGTCTCAGCAATCTTGATCTCTTTCTGTCCCCATGCTGCCAGGGAAATATCGGCAATAATGTAATCATGTGACATCTTCTTTCTCCTTTTTTGTGGTGTTATATTTTTGCAGCGCTGATCAGCAGCACGGATTCCTGCCCTGCCCAGCCGATCATTCGCTCACAGTTGACATCTACAAAGCCGGCACTCGTCAGCCAGCCGGTCACTTCAACCTCATCAAAGCCGAGCCACTGGTCTGCCAACTGCTCCCGAGCCCATTCCCGTTCGTGCCGGGCCAGATCGGCCAGCAGCAGCATCCCCCCCGAAGTCAGCACCCTGCCGATCTCGGTCAGCACAGCTACCGGATCAGGAGCATGGTGCAGCACCATGGCAGCTACCACCGTACCGACCGAAGCATCAGGGAGCGGCAGGTGACTCATCTCGCCAAGGCGAAGTTCAACAATGGCTAAGCCTGATTCTGCCACCCGGCGGCGCGACTCCTCCAGCATTGCGGGAGAGTGGTCGACACCGATAACTTTGGCTCCGACAGCGGCAAGCTCCATAAGCAGAGCGCCGCTGCCGACGCCGATCTCCAGCAGGCTGCCACCCCGCGGCACCATGGCAAGCAGCCGTTGACGGTACTCCGGAACAGGCAGGACAGTGTTCGCCAGATCATCCCACTGTCGGGCGTTCCGGTCGAAAAATTCTTGACTGCGACGGCGGCGTTCCTCCAGTACGGCAGCAACAGCAGCCAGATCGGCAGTCCGCTCCGGCAACTGCTCCAGCTCCCCCTTGAGCAGCGGCAGCATGGCGGCAAACAACTGGTTGGCTTCCCCGACCCGGTAGTAGCTCCAGGTCCCTTGACGCTTGACCGCCAGCAGGCCGGCTTCGGTCAGGGTTTTCAGGTGGTGGGAAATGCGGGACTGCCCCATGGCGAAAATCCGCGTCAATTCCTGCACAGTAAACTCGCCACCAAGGAGAACGGCAATCAGTCGCAGACGGCAGGGGTCTGCCATGGCTTTGAAGAGAGCAAGCATCATACATCCATGGACGTAAGTATATTAAATCAACATTTATTGATATATCATCTTACAGCTTCAGGTGTCAACCGGATCTTGCGGAAAACATGACTGCCTTGATAACAAATTATCGTCTATAATCCCTGTGTGGAGAATTACACGATGTTACAACCTGCCAAAGCAACAGTAATACTGGTGCATGGCCTCTGGATGAGCGGTCTGGAGATGCGCTGGCTCGGCAAGCAGCTGAAGCGCTCCGGATTTCCGGTGCGCTATTTCCACTACAAATCCAGGCAGAACCTTTTAAAGCAGGCTGCGGACGATTTACGCAGCTATGCAGCCAAGTTTGACGGGCAGGTGCATCTCGTCGGCCATAGCCTTGGCGGCCTGGTGATAGCCAGCATGCTGGCAAATGGCGCACTCCCCAATCTTGGCCGCATTGTACTGCTTGGTTCGCCGCAGAACGGCAGCAAGCTGGCAGCTGCCCTTGATTCCTGCACTGCCGGACGGCTGCTGATCGGGCCGATGGCAGCTGAAGGCATAGTGCATAACCGGCCGGCAACTCTGGCAGGATATGATCTACTGGTAATTGCCGGCACTCTGCCGCTCGGCTTCGGCACTCTTTTCGGCGTCGGTTCTCCCCACGACGGCACCGTTGCGGTCGAAGAAACCCGGGTACCAGGGGCCAGGCAAATACTGGTACATACCTCACACATGGGGATGCTCTTCTCCCAAGAAGTTGCCGCTGCCATCACTGACTTTCTGACAGCGCCTCCAGACTGAACACCGTCAAACATAAAAGTTTACATATTGCCATATCTTAATCAGCATGTTATTTACAGCCACCATTAAATGTTATCAGGAGTGATTATGTCTAATTCTAGAATTTCTCTGGAGAGCACTATCAGTCAGATCGACGACATCGTTGCCAGCGACATAGAAGACGAAAAGGTGATGATGAGCATTGAAAAAGGGGAATATTTCGGGCTGGAGCCTATTGGGAGCCGGATCTGGGAGATGATGGCAACCCCTGTCAAAGTCTCAGCCATTATCGATGCCATGCTCAACCAGTATGATATTGACCGGCAAACCTGCGAAAATGACGTGCTCAAATTTCTGTCTGAACTTAATGATGCCGGAATCATCCGGATCAACGGGTAAATGACCACAAGCAAGATACTTAAGGTTGTAAACCGCCAACTGATCCGGCGTCGCCTCCCCCACGGGCTCATATCCTGGCGCTATCTTCTCCCCGGACAACCTGAATATGTAAAGATCCATCGCCAGCTTTGGCTTATGGGGCGACACCCCAGCCTGCCGCTGCCATTATATCTCCTGCTGGAGCTGCTGCTCTGGCTGCGCTGGGTCTGCTGGTACTGCTGGAAACAGAGCTGGGAACTGGTGCGACATCACGGAGCTAAAATAAAAGGAGATACCGGGATTGCGCCGCGAGTCCTGCTATGGCGGCTCCTGTCGCCTGGAATCGGCCACTGCATGCCACCCCACGAAGTCTACTGTTTTGGTCTTTACCTGCCGGACAAGGCGGCCACAGCCTGGCAATATGTATTCATCCAGGAAACTTCAACATTTCATAGCATGCGCAGTACCGGACTGCCAGATACTGCGACATCACAGAGAGTCATACAGGACAAATTTGAACTGGCGAAAGTTCTTGGCAAGCATGGCATTCCGATGGTGCCGACAGTTGCGCTGATCCCGCGCGCTACGCAGTTCGATCCGTCCTCCCTCATCAAGCTCTCCCCAAGACTTTTCTGCAAGCCGCGCCACGGTTCCGCAGCCCGAAACAACTTCATCATAGAACAGACAGATGACATGAACTCTCCGGCCATTACGGCAGTCAACAACTGCAAGAGGACGTCCATATCGCCAGAGGATGCACTGCGAGAGGCGATGCAGCATGACGATTTCCTTGTGCAGCCGCTGCTGACCAATCATCCAGAGCTGGCTCCTTTGTCTTTCAATGGCGATGCCATTACCGTAAGGATCGTCACCGAAAATCCGGTCTCCCCTCAAAGCAACTATGCAGTTTTGGAGATTCCTGCAG
>VEOV01000134.1 GCA_012026855.1 Geobacter sp. | reverse complement strand
GCGGGCTGCCGATCAGGTCGGCATCCTTGAACTTGAAGCCGGGCCGTTCGTCGCGATCGTCATAGAGGACTTCCACTCCTGCTGCCAGCAGTTTTTCGTAAATCTCCTCACTGGCCTTGCTGACAGCCTCATCCTTGGGATTTACCGCGGAAATGATGCAGTGGAACGGCGCCAGCGGCATGGGGAAAATAATGCCGTTCTCGTCGTGGTTCTGCTCGATGCTGGCGGCCACGGTCCGGCCGATGCCGATGCCGTAGCACCCCATGAAAACCGTCTGCTCCTTGCCGTCGGCATCCAGGAAGGTGGCATTCAGGGCCATGGAGTATTTCATCCCCAGTTTGAAAACCTGGCCAACCTCGATGCCGCGCCACATTTCCAGCGTGCCGCCGCTGCAGCGAGGGCAGCCATCGCCGTGGGTAACATTGCGGATATCGGCAAACTCAGGCAGCGGGCAGTCCCGCTCCAGGTTGACGTTCTTCAGGTGATAGTCAGACTCGTTGGCACCGGCAACGAAATTGCGCAGCCCCTTGACCGTCAGGTCGGCAATAACGCGGATCTTCAGACCGATGGGACCGAGATAACCGACCGGAGCGCCGGTGGCAGCGGTAATCTGTTCATCGGTAGCCATCTCCAGCTCTTCGCAGCCAAGCAGCTTCTTCAGTTTGATTTCGTTCAGCTCGTGATCACCGCGCAGCAGCAGCGCTACCGGCTTCTTATCAGCCATGTAGACCAGCAGCTTGACCGAAGCAGTTGCCGGTGTGCCAAGGAAAGCACTGACTTCGTCAATGGTCTTTTGGCCGGGAGTGTGGACTTTCTCCAGCGGACGCGGGTCGCAGTGCTCGGAGGCTGCCACCAGGCGCGCTTCGGCCTTCTCCACATTGGCAGCGTAGTCGCAGGCATTGCAGGAGACAATGGCATCCTCGCCGGAGTCGGCCAGCGCCATGAACTCATGGGGCCAGTTGCCGCCGATGGAACCGGTGTCAGCCTCAACGGCACGGAACTTGAGCCCGCAGCGCTCGAAGATGCGGCGGTATGCCTGGTACATCCTTTCGTAGGACTTGTCTGCTCCAGCCTCGTCAACATCGAACGAATAGGCATCTTTCATGATGAATTCACGGCCGCGCATCAGGCCGAAACGGGGACGGATCTCGTCGCGAAACTTGGTCTGGATCTGGTAAAGATTGAGCGGCAGCTGCCGGTAACTTCTGACCTCACGGCGGACGATGTCGGTTACCACCTCTTCATGGGTCGGTCCAAGACAAAAACCGTTGTCCTTGCGATCGACAAAGCGGAGCAGTTCCTTGCCGTACTGTTCCCAGCGCCCCGACTCCTGCCACAGTTCAGCCGGAGTAACCGCCGGCATCAGGATCTCGATGGCGCCGGCCCGGTTCATCTCCTCGCGGACAATGTTCTCCATCTTGCGGATGGAACGGAGCCCCAGCGGCAGGTAGTTGTAGATGCCGGCAGCAACCTTGCGCACCATGCCGGCACGAAGCATCAACTGGTGGGAGACCACCTCGGCATCTGCCGGAGTTTCTTTAACTGTTGGTATAAAATACTGTGAGTAACGCATTGTATCTCCTTCTATTTAATATCACTCAATATCTCAGCTAACAGGGCATCGGCCAGCTCGGCCTCCGGCACCTTGCGCACGATTTCACCATGGCGAAACAACAGCCCCTCCCCCTTGCCGCCGGCAATGCCGAAATCAGCCTCCCTTGCCTCGCCAGGGCCGTTGACGACGCACCCCATCACGGCTACGGTAATGCTCCGGTCAACTCCGGCCAGGCGACGCTCCACATCCTCGGCAACCTTGACCAGATCAATCTGACAGCGGCCGCAGGTGGGGCAGGAAACAAAATTGACCCCTCGCTGGCGCAAGCCTAGGCATTTCAGAATCTCAAAGCCGACCCGAACCTCATCCACCGGATCTCCGGTCAGGGAGACCCGCAGGGTGTCGCCGATGCCATCGGCCAGCAGGATGCCGAGTCCGACCGACGACTTGATCGTGCCGGAAAAGGTGGTGCCCGCCTCGGTGATGCCGATGTGGAGTGGATAATCGACCTTGGCAGAGAGCAGCCGGTAGGCCTCCACCGTCTTCATGACATCGGACGCCTTGAGCGACACCTTGATCTGATCGTAGCCAAGATCCTCAAGAATACGCACATGGCCGAGGGCCGATGCCACCATGGCCTCTGCCGTCGGGTGGCCGAATCTTTCCAGCAGCTCTTTCTCCAGAGAGCCGGCATTGACACCGATCCGGATCGGCACCTGCCGCTCCCGGGCACTGCTTACCACCTCTTCAACCTTCCAGCGCTCGCCAATATTGCCCGGGTTGAGACGCAGGGCATCAATCCCCCCCTCCAGAACCTGGAGAGCCAGCTTGTAGTCAAAATGAATATCGGCAACAACCGGAATGGGGCTTTGCGCCTTGATTTTACCCAGTGCTTTTGCTGCCTCCATATCAGGAACTGCACAGCGGATGATCTCGCAGCCGGCTGCAGTCAGTCGCTCGATTTGCGAGAGAGTGGCCACAATATCGCGGGTGTCGGTGGAACACATGGACTGGACAGCGCACGGGGCGCCGCCGCCGACAGCTACAGAGCCGATTTTTATCTGCTTTGTCACCTTTTTCATAAGCGGGCATAGTAGCTTTTTAAACGGCTCAAAGTCAAGAAAGATGCCCGGATAAAGGCAATGAGTGACGAAATGATGATTGCATTCTGACAAAGTCATGGCATAATCCGCACAATTCTGAAATTGCGGAGGGATCAGCATGGATACCATCGAAGCCATTAAAACCCGAAGAAGCGTGCGCAAGTATGCCGACACCACTGTTGAACCTGAAAAACTGCAGGCTATCCTTGAAGCTGTCCAGGCTTCGCCATCCTGGTCAAACATGCAGTGCTGCCGGATGATAGTTGTGCAATCTGCAGCCACCCGGGCCAAAATCAGCGAACTCTCCTTTGTGGAGTCCTTCTTTGCCACCTACGGCTACAAGACCAATCCTGCCCAGAAAGCCCTTGCCGATGCGCCTGTTGTCATTGTTCTCTGTGCAATACCGGAAAAATCCGGCGAGATGGGCGGGCAGCCCTACTACATGGCAGATGCCGGCATCGCCTCGGAGAACCTGATGCTTGCCGCCCATGCCGTTGGGCTGGCATCGGTCTTTGTGGGGGTTTTTGACGAAGAGCAGCTGGGCGAGCTCCTCGAGATTCCGCCTGGAGTGCGCATCATCGGCCTTTTCCCCATCGGCTACAGCGCCACTGAGCCCAAAGCCGGGCCGCCTAGAAAATCACTGGATGAAACTGTCCATTACGAGAAGTGGAGATCATGAGAAGAGAACTGTACGTTGGCAACCTGCCTTTTGAAACAACTGAAGATGACCTGCGTCGCCTGTTTTCGGTTTCCGGTAACGTCCAGTCGGTGCACATCATCACCGACAAGGAATCCGGCAGATCCAAGGGATGCGGCTATGTTAAAATGACCAATGAAATCGAGGCAAAAGATGCCCTCGACTCCCTGGATGGAGCCTTGCTGGAGGGTAGATTGATTACTGTTTCCGAAGCCAGAGAACAGAAGCCGCAGCCTTCTGCAGCAAAGAACCGCAACTTCAGGCCAAAGAAAAAGTAAACCAATACTGATTGCATTTTTCCAGATTTCTGTTATGTATATTTATACCTTGAGCCATCAGGGAAATATAATTTTACGTCAGCAACAGTGACGAGGGGGTTAGAAGTGGAAAACAACCAGTGCAGCATAGGAACAGGTACTCTTCTGCTATCATTCATCACCGGTCTGGCCGCCGGAATTGCCGCAGCTTTGCTGATCAACAAGAACAACGAAAAGTCTGCGCCCGGTGAAGAGACAGAGGATCAGCTTTTTATCTGATCAACTCAACATAACAATTTATGGAAAGGGGGCTTTAGTCCCCTTTTTTATTTGGAGAACATAATGACCGCAAACAATAAAGCCTATCGCTGGAATATGTCCCCGCTTGCAGCGGCTGATGCCGACGATTTCAGACGTAAGCTCGACCAGTCCGTTGCGACAGCCGTTGCCTTCGGCAACCAATATCGGGGCAAAGTCTCGACCCTTGAACCAGCGGCCCTGCTGAAAGCTCTCCAGGACTATGAACAGCTCCAGCTGGAGGCAGTCAAGCCCCAGCATTACGCCCATCTGCTGTTTGCCGAAGACTCAACAAGCGATGAAGCGAAAAAACTTTCCCAGCTAGCGGCCGAGACCGGCAACCGCCTCACCAGAGAGCTGCTTTTCTTCGATCTGGAGATCATGGCAATCAGCGATGAGCGCTACGGTCTGCTGGAAAAGGACGGACTCCTCGGCAATTATCACCATTACATGGCCAGTCTGCGCAAGTTTACACCCCACACGCTAGCCGAACGGGAAGAGCAGCTCCTCAAGCTGAAGGACCTGACCGGCTGCACAGCCTTTACCCGCCTGTTTGACGAACTGTCCGCATCCTTCCGCTACACCATGGTTATTGATAATGAGGAGCGGGAGTTTACCGGCGAAGAGCTGCTCGGTTACCTGCACCACACAGACCGGGAGCCGCGGGAAAGGGCCTTCGGCACCTTTCTGGAGAAACATGGCGAGCAGAGCCTGGTATACGGCACCATCTTCAACACCATCGCCCTTGACCATGGCAAAGAGATGGAGCTGCGCGGCTACAGCCACCCGATGCAGTCGACCAATACCGGTAACGAGCTCGCCGACGCCACGGTGGAGCAGCTGATGAGCGTTACCGAGGCCAACTACCCGCTGGCCCAGGAGTATTTCAAGCTCAAGGCCAGATTACTGGGGCTGGAGAAGCTGAAAAACACCGACATTTATGCGCCGGTTGCCGAAAGTCCGAAACAATATTCCTTTGATGAAGCAAAAGAGCTGGTGCTGCAAGCATATGGCGGTTTTAACCCCGAATATGTCCCTGCCCTCGAACGGGTATTTGATGAAGCCCATATTGATGTCTATCCGCGCACCGGAAAAAGTGGCGGCGCCTTCTGCATGGGGGTATCCCCGGATACGACTCCATATCTGCTACTCAATCATACCAGCAATCTGCGTGATGTGGCCACCCTGGCCCACGAACTGGGTCATGCCCTGCATTTCATCCGTTCAGGCAAGCAGAGCATGCTCAATTATCACGCTCCCCTGCCCCTGGCAGAAACAGCCTCTGTATTCGGCGAGATGCTCCTGACCCGGCAGATGCTTGACAATGAAAAGGACCCCGGGGTGAAGATCGCCCTGCTCTGCGCCAAGATCGAGGACATTATCGCCACCACCTTCCGGCAGATAGTATTGACCCGTTTTGAAGAGAGACTTCATCTGGAGAGGCAAAGAGACCTGCTGACCGAGGCGAGGATTTGCGAACTATGGCTTGAGGAGAATGGCAAGCTGTTCGGAGCCGAGGTGGAGATGATCGACGCCTATCGCTGGGGCTGGAGCTATATTTCCCACTTCATTCACACCCGCTTCTACTGCTACTCCTACACCTTCGCCGAGCTGCTGGTGCTGGCCCTGTATCGTCAGTACCAGCTTAAAGGTGCGGGTTTCATCCCCGGCTACGACGCCATCCTTACTAGCGGCGGTTCACTGTCACCGGCTGACACGGCTGCCCTTGCCGGCATCGACATCAACGAAGCGGGTTTCTGGCAGAGCGGTTATGATACTTTGGGAGAACTGATTGAAGAACTTAAACAGCTGGTAGGGTAAAATCAGCCGTCAAAATCATCTCTTTTAATTATTTGCAAGCTCCTCCCAACTCACGACGGTTGTTTTCCCGCCCTGGCCGTGCAGGGTTATGGTCTTGCCGGTCACATCGACCGAAATATCCACGATGTATCTGGCTCCGGCCTTTTCCAGAGTGGCGACCGGCTGCCACTGGGCGTCATAGGAAACCAGCCCGAAGGATTCACGATTATCCCGGTAACTATAGGGGATGATGGTGTAGCCTTTGTACAGGATTACCGGGCATTGTTGCTTTTCGTCCAGAGCAGACGGCGAACTCAGGCAGGCATACTTCAAACCTTCGGGGATTGAAGGAAACTGGGCCTTTGCCTTTGATGCAATCTCTGGAGTGGGAAATACCATTTGGGCAAGCTCTGCCCAGCTCACGACAACCGTCTGGTCTTCCTGGCCACGCAGGATGATGGCTTCATTGGCATAATCGAGCAAAATATCCACGATATACCTGGCTCCCGGCTTTTCCAGAGTGGCGGCCAGACATCCATTGGCATCATAGGCAACCAGCCCGAAGGAGAGGCGGTTGTCGTAGTAGCTGCAGGGGATAATGGTATGCCCGTTGTACTGGATAACCGGGCACTCTGACCGCTCTTCCAGGGTATTCGGAGTATACAGGCAGGCATACTTCAAGCCGTCTGGAATTGACGGCAATGCAGCCTTGGACTCAAGATCGATCATGGGCAGTGCGATGGCTGCTTCTGCTTCCAACGACCCATCACGGGACATTGTGGCTATTACCTGACCACTGCTGGCGACTATGATACTGTTGTTGACATTGTTTATTGAAAGAATTGCATCCGGCGCCAGGTTTTCAACCTTCAGACCATGCATACCAACTATCTTCCCTTCAGTATCAAGCTCTGCAATCACCCAGTTGTTCCAATTGGCAGCGTGGTAAACACAGTAATTCCGGCTGGCGCATTGGAAAGAAATCCTGCCCGGCTCGTGCCCCAACTCCTTCAACAGCGTATCGCCAGCGCTCAGGCTCCGTTGCCCTCCTGACTGAACTCTCATATTTTTCAGAGTAAGCGGTTTTACGGCTTCGGTCTTTTTAGGAAATTCGGCCTGGAATGCCTTCTCGAAACTGGTGTCAATCGACAGGGAGCGCCCTTCCCAGATAGTCTTGTTTCCTAATCGTCCAGTCACGAACAGGCTTTGGAGCTTGCCTTTTTGAACGTTTGCTTCATCGGGAAAATAGGTGGCGCTGAATTCGAGTAGATCCACCGTACTGGAGCCATTTTCCGTGTCAAAGAATACTTCGAAGATATCAGCGGGGATTTTGTCCAGGTCAACAGCTCTGGCAATAGTAACCAGCTGATTCCAGCCGCCACTGTCCAGAGCATTTCCTGTAACTTTTGTCTGGTAGATTGCAATAGTGAGAGCCATATCCAGATCTTCCCCGCTTTGACGGGCGCTGCCGCCCCTGTTCAGTAAACAGCCGATAGCTGCCAGACTCCGCTGGGCATCGGGAATCTGTTTCAGGCCGGTGAGTTGCACCTCAGGATGCGATTCATTGGCTGTCAGTGAACGCCTGTTGCTGTCAGTCAACTGGAGATCATTGGCATTGCTCACCGGATAGTTGTAGGGAGGGGACGTAGATGGCCAGCAAATGCCGGAATCGGAGATGGTCGTGTAGAAAGTTGTTCCCGGGATCTTCCACCAGAGAATCCACACATCCGGGGTGGTGTAGGCAAACCCGCAGACGGTTTTACCCTGATATTTGCCGAGCACCGCCTGCACTCTTGATGCAATTGTCAGCACAGAAAGATCAACAGTAATAGCATAGCCGCTGTTTCTCAGGTTTGTACTTAAACTGGCATATACCACTGGCCGCAGGTCTATGGCCGAGGAGAATCTGATGTCAAAATCAGTACCTTTAAAGGCGGCGTCACAATGGCATTGCAAGCCTGGCAGTTGCAGATCCAGGCCTGCCCTAAGCTGGTTATTTGCATAGGACAATCTGCCCGAAGCAAGGGGGATACCCGGAGATGCGGTGAAGTTTATTGACCCGTCAACTGTCAGGCTTGATCCACCAGTAAGATTTACGCCACAATTGGTGGTCAGGTTCAGATTCCCAAAGCTATTGCTGGTAGCTCCCTGAAACTGTAGACGGCTCTGCTCAATTGACAGGGACAACGCCTGATTTCCAGTAACTGTGAAGCCAAAGATGTTAAGTCCCTGATTGGCAGCCAATTCAAGCAGGAAACGTTTGTCCTTCTCGATCAGCAGCTTGCCTTTACCCCCACCCTGAACCGGAAACCAGCTTGGGTAGGCCAGCACACTCCCCTCGGCAATAAAGAGGGTATCGCTGACCTGCATCTGTCCTTTTGCAGCAAAGAAACTGTTCCCGCCAAGCATCAGCGCTGCTTCGCCGGCAATCTGGAATTTCGTTGAGCTTAGTCCCTTGTCCTTGTCATAGGCAAGGTAGGCCGCGCCCTTGATGTCGACGGAGACATAATTGAAGAAGGCGCCTTTGAACTGGAGTCCGGTAACGTACTCATTCCCGGAAGTAGCAATGAGGCCGAATTTACCGCTAAGTGACAGCGCCTGTCCGATAGCAAAATCTCCGGACAGATAAACAATGGAGTATTGTTGGCCGGTTGACAGTTTGCCAGCCCCCTGCCATGCGGCTACAAGGTTCACCAGCTCTTTTTCTGAGGCAGCGGGGTACAACTCCTTTCCCGCCGGAGCGACCTTCTCTTCAAGATATTTGGTGTAAGTTCCCGAGGCGACCTCAGTAGCAGTGAGAAGCACATACCTGGCTGAAGCCTGAAATGGCCCAAAGGTGAACCCATGGGCGCCCACACGATCAGCAAACGGAATGCTGCCGATCAGTTTGTCGAGAGTAAGCTGTTTGAAGGTGTTCAGCAGGCCGGCAATTGTGCTGTAGGCATCTATGTCGACATTCGTCCCCCTGGCGCCAACGGCTATTGCGTTCTTACCGCCGATAGCCTGGGGCAACTGAATAAAGCTGTCATTGATCTTGAAGCTGAGGTTGAAACCGGTTGGTTTGGATTTTTCATCAAGCGGGAGCAGGTACCCCGATTTGGTGAAGAAACTATAAAAGTCTGTGGCTACCCGGGCAATCTCCTGGAGGTTCAGCGTGGGCGCCGGGAAATGGATGTGCCCCTGAACGGTGAAGTCGAGAGGATTGGTGTACTCCAGACCAAGCTGGTCATAGAACAGCGGAATGGGAATAGGCACACTGCTCTGGTAAATAATGATTGTTGCCAACTTGTCCACGATGAAGGTTGTTTGTAGATTCTGCGGTTTTGCCAGGAATTTGCCAGCCTCCTTGGCCAGCGCCTTTATCGCCTCAAGAACTGCGGCAAGATCTTTTGCCTCCAGTTTCTTCAGCTGCTCAGTGCTCAATTGCGACAGGTTGTCTACCAGCATTGTCACCAGCAGTCCAGGCAGGTCAAACAGGTCGATACGCAGATCGGCCTCTACCAGAAAGAGTGTGCCGGCGAAGAGTTCTCCAACTGATATTTGGCGAAGTTCCACCCCCATGAGCTGGGGGAAGCCGGGAAGCAGCATGCGCAAAGGCTCAACCTGCCTTGCCTGGCGCATGATCGACTCCTCATGTTTTTTCCCGTCCGCAGCGCCAAGTTTCGCCTGAATCTCAGCCAATAACTCCTGGTATTTGAGATACTCTTTGTCCTTCAGCGTCTGCAGTCTGGTAACTACCTCCTGAGGAATCTTTTCACGTTTAAGGTTGTTGAAAGCATCCTCAGTCAGTTTATAGGTAGTATCGCCATGACCGCTCATATTCAGTTTGAGACTGCCATCGGGAGTAAAGGCCAGTTCAAAGTGGAACCCCTTGGGAAAGCTCGGATTGAGATAATTCTGCAGCCGTGGCGGGAGCTTGTTGAGGAAGGTTTCCGCTAAAATATCGAACATTGAGTCGAGAATATCCGCAATTTCTTTTGGCAGCTTTATACCTGCATCGGTGAACAACTTCTCCAGCTCAGCCCTCTGGAATTTCCCTCCCTTGAACAGCGGTATGGTCTTCAGCTTTATTGGCTTAAGGTTCAGTTTATGTGATTTATCCGGATCAAGCAGTCTCTCTACCAGGGTAAGCGGGATCTCCACATCCCCGATCAACTCGAAACCACCGCGGGCATTTATACTCCCCTGGCTGGTATTAAGACGGAACTCCGGCACTTCAAACTCAAGCGCACCGGTAGCTCCAATCTCTTTCAGATCCACATAGACGTAACTATGATTATCAGACTTGTCATAGATGTAATTACCTTTGTCATCCCGCTCAAATTCTCCGTTGAGCACCTTGCGCTTGCTCTCGATAGTGGGGGTGGTGAAAGGCGAGGAGGCCAGCGAAAGAGTCAGACCGTTGGTTACGCTGAATCCCAGCTTGAAGTTGACAGTTGAATTTTCGAGGTTATTACGGTCGTAAACCCTGAACAGCTTGAAATC
>VEOV01000009.1 GCA_012026855.1 Geobacter sp. | reverse complement strand
GTGGGGGCGACATCAAACTGCTGGCCATGATGGGGGCTTTCCTTGGCTGGCGCGCCATACTGTTCATAATCTTTGCCGCCTCTCTGGTCGGCTCGGTCATTGGCATCACTGCCATGATGATCCAGAAAAAGGATGGCAAATTTGCCATCCCCTTCGGGCCGTTCCTTGCTTTTGGCGCAGTCCTCTATATATTTTACGGCAGGCAGATCATTCAGTGGTATCTATCCATAGGCAGGCTTTAGGCAGTTTACAAGGATTGAGCCATGTCGAGCCGCTATCGCATCAATCTTACCTTTTCAATCCTTGCTTCCCTGGCAGCGTTGCTGCTTCTTACCTGGATACTCCTCAGTATCATCTCTTTCAAGATTGCGGAAAAGGACCTGGTCTCTGCCAAGGCAGCTCATGCCCTGCTGATGGCGAAGATTGCTGCAGCGCTTGTCCCGGACAGGCCTGCTGTAGCTGACATGGCTGCCTTGGCAGCAACCCTGGGCGCAGAGAAGGATTTTGCCGGCCTGCTTGTTGCCGGGGCCGGGGGGGAGGAGCTTTTCCGTCTTGCCGATGGCAGGCCTGCTGATCCATTGCTGCGCGAAACCATCAGGAAAACTTCTGCCAGCAGCCAGGTTGCGTCGTCCCAGGGGGTTGTTTTCAGTTATGCTCCGTTGGTCAAGGGGGGGAGCACTGTCGGCGCCCTGCGGCTGACCATGTCCCTTGGAAGTGAGTATGCCCTGCTTGCCCGCTCCCGCAGTCTCTTTATCGGCTACTTCATTCTCGATTTCATTCTCCTGCTTGGACTGGGAGCCTTCCTGCTGCGGCGGATTATTGTCAATCCGCTGGAGCGTCTCCTGAAAGCGACCGAACGGGTCATTGCCGGCGATTACGGCCATCAGCTCCATCTGCCGGGGAGCGCAGAGATTGCCGGACTGGCTGACTCCTTCAACCTGATGCAGATAACCCTGAAAGAGCGGCGCGACGAGGTGGAGACCCATTTGCAGGCACTACAGGCTTCACGCCTGGAGACCCTCCGTTCGGAAAAGATGGCTTCCGTCGGACTACTCGCAGCCGGCATGGCCCATGAGATCGGGACGCCGCTGGCAGGGATCATCGGTTACAGCGGTATTCTGGCGGAAGAGTTGGCCGGCGATGCTGAAAAGAGCGACTATCTGCGCCGCATTACCGAAGATGCCGGCCGGATCGATCGGCTGGTGAAGGATCTGCTCAATTATGCCCGGCCGGTAAAGCCGGAAATCGAGCGGATCGATGTCAGGGAGTTCCTGGAGGATCTTTTTGCCATGCTGGAGCGCCAGGGACTTTTCAAGAAGCTCCAACCTCAGCTGGCCCTTGATGAGAGCCTGCCCACGCTGTACCTTGACCGGCACCAACTGCTGCAGGTGATGATGAATCTGGTCATAAATGCCCGCGATGCCATGCCGGACGGCGGAGTATTGTCGCTCGCGGCAAGGTGCGGGGAAGGGGAGGCTCTCCTACTGGAGGTTGCCGACAGCGGCGCTGGGATCGAGCCGGAAAATATGGAAAAAATATTCGAGCCGTTTTTTACTACCAAGGAGCCTGGCAGAGGCACCGGCCTTGGTCTGGCCATCTCAGCCCGTCTGGTGGAGTCTTTTGGCGGCCGGATAACCGTTGCAAGCAAGACCGGTGAGGGAGCCAGGTTCAGTGTCTGGCTGCCTGCGGTATTTGAATAATTAAGGGCAGGGTGACGGGTGAAATGTGACAAGAAAAAACATATCCTGATTGTGGATGACGAAGAGAATATCCGGCACATGCTCTCCGTCATCCTTAAAAAACAAGGGTATTCTGTTGAGGCTGCGGCCAATGGCCGGGAGGCTCTGCAGAGGCTCGGGGCCTCCAGTTATGACTTTGTCCTGAGTGACATCCTCATGCCCCAACTGGACGGCAAGGGGCTGCTGCGGGAGATGTCAAGCCGTGGCATCGGCACCACGGTCATCATGATGTCTGCCTACGGTTCCATCGATACGGCTCTGGAGTGCATGCAGCTGGGTGCCTATGACTATATCTCCAAGCCGTTCAAGAATGATGAAATTGTCCTGGTGCTGAAAAAGGCCGAAGAGCGGGAGCGGTTGAAAGACGAGAATCGCCGTTTGAAAGATGAGCTGCGCAGCAGTGCCAGGTTTGCCGGCATCATCAGCAACAGCAGCAGCATGCAGCATGTTTTCGGCATGATTCGCAAACTGTGTGACTACAAGACCACCGTTTTGATCATGGGAGAGTCCGGTACCGGCAAGGAGCTGGTGGCCAGGGCGCTGCACTTTGAAGGTGTCCGCAGGGGGGCGCCTTTTATAGCGGTCAATTGTGCCGCCATTCCGGAAAATTTGCTGGAGAGTGAGCTTTTCGGTCATGTCAAAGGGGCGTTTACCGATGCCGCTACTGACAAGGCCGGACTGTTCGAGCTGGCTGACGGCGGCACGCTCTTCCTTGACGAGATTGGCGAGATGCCCCTTTCCCTGCAGGTCAAGCTGCTGCGTGTGCTGCAGGATGAGGAGATCCGGCGGCTCGGTGGCAATACCTCGAAAAAGGTTGATCTGCGGATCATCTCGGCAACTTCAAGGAATCTGGAAGAGGATGTTGCTGCCGGCCGCTTTCGGGAAGACCTGTTTTTCC
>VEOV01000258.1 GCA_012026855.1 Geobacter sp. | reverse complement strand
GTCCAGGTCATTTGAAACAATTGTCAGTAGTGCATTGTTCTCTCCGATAATTCCTGATTTCATATCCACTCTGAAAGCACAAAAGTTGTCAGGCTTTATTGTGGTACAGTCTTGATTAATTGAAAAAGATGGAGCAGGTTGCAGCGTGATCAACGCCCACATTCGGGCAATGATTGAACGATTATCGATACTTTTAATCTTCAATTTTTTAATAGTCAGATCAGCCCCCCCTAAATTCTCCAATCTCATCACGTCTTTAATTAAGTCGCTCTTTGCCACAGGTCCTATTTGTCCTAGACTGCTGGCGTTTGAAATTAATTCAAATTTAGGTTCAGGAGCATTTAACCGTACTATCTTCCCTGAGTAGATTGTGGCTGAAGTCACTTCCAATTTAGGTTCAGGGGGGTATAAACATGCAATTTTGAGCAGCGGATCAAAAGTAAGTAGTTGTGAACCGTTATAACTCGGCATTACATCATGTACACTTGCAGTTATAGAGTTATGGGGGGGAAGAGCTGCGTTCTCAATTATCGATTTTAAACTGTTAGTAGCTTGTAATTTAGGCCCTGGAAGTTCGCCTGAGCTGTCCGTTTTCCCAATAACTGATCTTATTTGGTGTCCATTAGAAGAGATTGTAGTGCCTTTTATCAGATACCCACCATCGGTCGTAGGTTGTAAATAATATGAAATTTCTTGATATGGTTTTTTGTAAGTTTTCTGCCAGTTTATTGACCCGTTTTCTTTAAGACTCATGATGCTTAAATCTTTATCAGCGGGATAAAAATCAACGGTGTTACCGGAGGCAAGCAAATTACCATCCTTGGTTTTATGTAGAGACTCGAACGTAAAAGAGCTGTCGCTATATCGCTTATGCCACTGGGCAACACCATTACGGTCAAGCCTTAGTAGCCGAGCTTGAGTAGTTTTTGTGCCGCCTAATACGCGCCGATATCTATGATGTCCATCATCGATCGTGTTTACAACTACTTCATTTGAAATATGTTTGATAGAACCAGCCAAAATGAATCCACCATCAGCCATCTCTTCGACAGCATTCAAATCACCAACATATTGTTGCCGCCATTGCACTGCACCGGCACTATCTATTTTCATGACTAGCGCCTCAACACCAACAAGATCATATGGCATTCCAAGAACTATACATCCGCCATCTGATGTTTGTTTGACAACGCTCCATTTGTCCTTTCCGTAATCTTTTTGCCATTTGTACTGGCCATCTGAGCTAAGCTTTGCTATCAAAGCCGAATTGTCTGAACTTATAGACCTACCGAATAAAAACACATCTCCGTTAGATGCTTGGTCAATTGAATTGTAAACGACATCCGGAATCGTTCTTTGCCACTGAACTGTTCCTTGCGTAGAAATTTTGACCAGAAAACCCTGAGTGCTTTGAGGCATTGAATGTTCATCAACTGCGGTTATTTTGCCCACCGCAAGATAACCGCCATCTTTTGCTTGAACTATAGAATTGAAGTCGTCCAATCCTTTACTGGTGAAGCCTCGCTGCCATTGAATATTGCCTCCTTTGTCAAGCTTAATTATCCAGGCATCCTGTCGGTGCAGAACAGACAGTGGTGCTGTTCTCCCGGCTACAATAAATCCACCATCGCTTGTCATGTTAACTGAGTTAACCATGTTTTGTTTATTAAATGATTTTAGCCATATTGGATAAACTCTAGGAGGAGTGGCTTGGCTTAATCTTTTCTCTGCACTGAAATAATAATTTGCAATCCAAAAGACGCTCGCTCCGATCACCAATAAGAAAACAACAACATATTTCAAATTTGCCACCAAATAGTTTATAGAGAATATGTTTTTCTTAATGCCTAAGCTCTCTGGGTACACTTCGTCATCGCCAGTTATATTATCGACTGTTTTCTGTTCAAATTTCTCCTGTTGCTCCAAAAACTTTTCGATTACAATTCCGCACTTTATACATATCTTTGATTGAGATTGCTCGAATAAGCACTTTGGACAACTCATTAAATTAACGCTGTAATTCTCTCCGTTATTAACCATAATGTCGTTTGTGTTATTCTTTGCAAACTCCATTGGTTCGATCAAACACATGCCCCCGGTTTTTTCAAAAACAGATTTATAATTGACCGCAGCTTCATGAGTCAAATCTGCTTTTATCGTTACCGGGATGTTAGTAAATAATCGTTCGACATCTGGCGCTGCTATTTTAAATAGCACTGCAAGATTGCTTTTCACCTGTGCGATGTCATGGCCGTCAGATATATCGGCGTAAAATACTAATTTATATCTCTTTATTGTCATCAGGAGTACTCCGGATTTTGGCTGCAACCAACTATTTTATGAGCAGAGGGGCAAATTTAAGCCTTTATATAATCTCATCCGTTATGACTACTGTTTTAGGGGAGAACAATGGTGTCAGGGCTACACATTTAACAAGGCCTAGTCTATGGCTATTTGTCAGTAGTGTAGCCCTGACACCATTACGCCCCCCCTAAACAGATCGATTGAATATGTCCTAAAACGTCTTCATCCCACTGGTTTGCCTGGCAGGCCGATTCATGAAGAACATCTTGCGCCAGACATGACGCCCCTGCATGGCGTGCAGCAGAATCCCGCCCGTATGCAGCGTAAGGAAAAGCGGAATGAGAAACAGGCCCACTTCATGGACTTCCTTTACTGAATGGACAATTCCATGTGCCTTGTGGCCGGGGTCAATTTTGAAAAATAAAAACGTGCCGCTCAAGGCAACCAACAGAAACACGACAAGTCCAAATAGCTGTATCAGTCCCGCAACCCCGAAATGTGGCGGCCGAGGTGGCAAGTTCAACGTGCGCAAGCTTATGATGTCCTCTTTTACATACGAAAGTCTTTCATGCGTATATGGCACCCAGTTGGGGAACCGGAGATCGCGTGGACCGACAATGCCCAACATCACGCGCAGCAACACAATAGCAGCTCCGGCTATACCGATCCAGCTATGGATGGTAAATCCCCAGTGCTCGACTTTCTTGTAGTCATCGGCCAGGAGGCCGGAAAGCAAAGCAGCGATGCCGATGACAACCATTCCGAAATGAACCAGGATTGCGGTTGTGCCAAGGGCGTGAACTCCAGTATATTTTCTTGAGCTTTCCATGGTTGTCCTTTCAGATTAAGAACGGCTCTGAAAATCACCTGACGGCTTTTGGGTCAGGTGTATTTTCCTGGTTGGGATATCATCCTCTTGATTATTCCACTTTCAGGGCTGATAGACCCTAATTAGGCGCCATGGTGTATAACGGGAATGACGTTGACTGGCGGGTTTTCGGCATAGACTAACTTTCTGGCTTGGGAACCTTACTGGATTTTCGGATTATCTGAAACGAACTGGCCACACATAATTGGCAAAGTTCTTAATGCTATAGCCCTCACTGCCATTGTACATACTCACACCCCAAGCATAGTCAGCATTGTACTCTGAGCTTGACCAAAACCAACCACCATTAAAATTAGTGAAACCATTCAATTTAAAACATTCAATAGTGCTATTCCCACCCCGTTTAGCAAAAGATGTCAGTTCGTCCTTGGTTGGCAACCGCCAGTCATTGTGCCCACCATAATTCAAGTTTCTTACCCACTCACGAGCCTCCTGCCAACCCATTGCCTTTCCAGCAATATTCCCGTTACTTGACCACATCAGACCAGTATTGGCATCAACTACAACATCACGGACAAACGTTAACCCGCCATCGTCAAACCTAACGCAGCTTCTTTTGTCTTTTGATGACCTTACCTCCACAAATGAAGCAGTTGAGGATGTTTCATCCTTTCCGTCTTGGCGCACAACTGTTTTTTTACCTTTCGGTACTTTTGTTGACCTGTCGCTAAAGTGAACAGTACCGTCATTATCAGTCCATTCATATATTTCAGCAAAAACCTGAGAATGGCTCAGGCTTAACACACAAAGCAACCATATGGTTTTCATAAAGGGGTTCATTCGAATTTGCCTCCGTGTTCAACTCGTTATTGACCGGTTTCCCTATACAGGTAATTTATTACTTATACCGGTAATAAACGACCTATATAGGTGGTCTGTTAAATTACCTATATCGGTGATATTCCCTCAAACTGCAAACAGCCGCAGCACCGGAATCTTTCCGGCACTGCGGCTGCTGAATTTAACCATCCCTCCAAATTGCCATCATTGGCTCCAAAACATGAAAATGAAATCACATTACAGTCAGGCTGACCGCCTGTCAAGCCGGATCCTACGGGGGGTGACAGGTGTTGCTATTTACTCTCCCTGACCGGCAGATACATCAGGATCGCCAGCAGCAGGCCGGTCATGGGGATCAGGAAGGCGGTGTGAAAGGCGGCTGCGCCGGTGGCGCCACCTTTGACGGCGTGCTCGATTACTACCCCCATGAGATGCTGGGTGACGGCGGCTCCCATGAGGACGAAGAAGTTGAGGGAGGTGAGGGCGGTGCCGACGATCTGCACCCTGAAGCTGTTCCTGATGATGGGGTAGATCATGATCCCGGAGGAGACGGTCAGGCCGATGCAGAAAAACCAGAGGGAGAGCCCCCACTCAGACAGGGATTCCCCCCAGCCGAGAAAGCCGGTCATCGTGAGCAGGAGCAGAAATTCGCCGGTCAGCATGGCCCGCTTGTGGGTCTTGAAGAAGCGGCGTACCAGAATGTCGATGGTCAGGCTGCCGCAGATGAAGCCGATGGAGGTGTACATCAGCAGGCGCCCTGTTTCGGTCCGGGTGAGGTGGAGGATTTCCATCAGGTAGGGGCCGCCCCAGAGCCCCTGCACGGCCAGATAGCTGCCGTACCAGAAAAAGCCAAGGTTGCCGAGCAGCAGAAAATCCCTGCTGCCGACGATCTCTTTCCAGGCGGCAATGGCGCTTACCCTTTGACTGCTCTCCAGGTCGGCGCTGCCGGTTGCGGTTGCCGGCCTGTCCCTGACGATGAAGTAGACAATCACGGTGACGATGGCCTGCGCAACGGCGATGACCATGAATGAGCTGCGCCAGCCGATGGCTGTTACGGCCAGTGCCAGCGGGACGGTGCCGAGCACATTCCCCAGGTTGCCCACGGCCACCATGAAGCCGGAGACCCGGCCGAACTCCTTTTTGGTGAACCAGTGGCTGAAGATGGTGAAGGTTGCCATGAGTACCGAAGCGGTGCCGATGCCGATGAGGATTCTGGCGGCCATGGCCGTTTCCAGGCTGGTGGCAAAGGCGAACAGCGCCCCCCCCATGGTGGTCAGCAGGCCGCAGATGCTGATGACGATCCGCCCGCCAAAGCGGTCGATGAGCGGGCCAAGGGGGAGCTGGGCCACGGCATAGACATAGAAGAGTATGCCGGAGAGCCTCCCCAGATCAGCCGGAGAGAGGTGCAGTTCGCGGGAGATGTCGCCGGCAACCACTGCCAGGGATACTCGGTAGAAATAGACGAGGATATAGATCAGTGACAGGACGAAAAAAAGCGTCCAGCGGCGGTTATGTTTTTCGGTCTGGTCGTTCAACAGCTCTCCTTCGTGGCAAACTGCTGGGTAATGTACACAAAGTGATTTGACTCTGCACGGAAAAAGAAGGAATATGTCACGACTGCGAGCGCAAAGGAGTTTCTACATGGAAACCATGGTTGCCGGCGAGATTACCCGCTTTATCGAAACCAGTCCTGCCAACGCCCTTGACGGTAGTGCCACCCCTTATTTCGAGACGCCGCTGGTCGGTTTTGCCTCTCTGGATGATCCACTCTTTCTGGAGTACAAGCAGATCATCGGTGCTTTTCATTTGACCCCCAGGGAGCTGTTTGCCGCCGAATTCGGCGCTGAACCTGCCAAAGGGACAGTCATCTGCTGGATTCTGCCGGTGGTTGAGGCGGCCCGCAAGAGCAACCGGACCCAGAGCGACTACCCTTCGCGGGAGTGGTCCCATGTCCGTAACCATGGCGAAGCGCTCAACGGCATACTACGCCGTTATCTGACCGGCTGGCTTGCGGAGCAGGGTTACAAGGCCCTGGCGCCCCAGTTCTCCCCAAAGTGGCAGGAGCTGCCGGAAACTCCGGTGGGCCGGGCCTCCACCTGGTCAGAGCGCCATGCCGCCTATGCCGCCGGGCTCGGCACCTTCAGCCTGACCGATGCGCTCATTACCCCCAAAGGGATTGCCCATCGCTGCGGCAGCGTCATTACGGACCTGGTTCTCACACCATCGCCACGGAGCGACAAGGGCTATGCCGACAACTGTCTCTACTATCGCGAGGGGAGCTGCGGCGCCTGCATCGGCCGCTGTCCGGTGGGGGCAATCTCCTTTGCCGGCCACGACAAGAGTATCTGCTGCGATTACGTCTACGGTGCCGTGCCGGCAGCGGTCAGCGAGAAGTACGGGGTGAAGGCGACCGGCTGCGGACTCTGCCAGACCAGGGTGCCGTGCGAGAACGGCATCCCGCGAGGGAAAAGAGCCGGTTGTTGAAAAACAGCCATCTCGCCGCCGTCCTCGAAAGCCTCCATGTGCGGCGTAGCGCTGCTACGCCACCGTGAGGCTTTCTGCGGGTGCGACGATCTGACTATTTTTGAACAACCTTGGGTTTTCAACAGTATCCGAGGAGGTGTGTTTTGGACAACATTGCCCTGCTGCTCAACGTTTTTTTCTTCAAAAACCTGGAAGCCGATGAGCTGCTCGGCATCATGGCGGTCTCGCGGCGGGAGCACTATACCATGGGACAGCGGATCTTCGAGGCCGGCAGTCCGAGTGACTCTTTTTATATCGTCAAGAACGGCTCGGTGATGGTGAAGAACGGCCTGATCGTGCTGGCGACACTTGGCGTGGGGGATACCATCGGGGAGATGTCTTTTGTTGACCGGGGCGAGAGGTCGGCTACCATTGCCGCCATTGAGGAGACCGAGCTGTTGAAGATTTCCTTCGACAGCCTTGAAAAGCTGTTCGAGCAGCACCCCCGCATGGCAGTCAAGGTCTACCGGTCCATTGCCGTCCTTCTCAGTCAGCGCTTGCGGGAGATGGATGAGGTGATCCGGACCAAGTACCAGCCGATCAGGAGTTGAAAAGGTGCGATCTTAGTTTGTCAGCGCAGCGGCAGTTGGGGGGTGTCGTAATGAGTGCCTTAGGGCTGTTGCGTCGTAACTCTTGGTGAATTGAGCGTCAACAGTCGATATTGTTTGAGCCTGCAAGGCGAGTTTATCGACTGTAGCGAAAGAGCCTTAGAGTTACAGAAATAGCCCGGCAGCACGAATGCAGGCAGCCCCCAAATGTCGCTGCGCCTGCCGCTGACGCTTAAACCCGCTCCAGTCCGGCAAACCTGAGCAGCAGCTTTTTCGGGCCGACGGAGTTGAACCAGACAATCACCTTCTGCTCATCGCCACTCCCCTCGATCTTCCTGATGGTGCCCACACCGAATTTGGCGTGACGGACCTTCATGCCGATGAAAACACCGCTCTCCTCGTACTCCGGCACCAGTTCCACCTCTACGGGTGCTGTTGCCTCTGCGCTGAAGACTGCCGAGAGATTGTGGCCGGAAAACGGCGCCTTCTCTCCGGAGAACAGTCCCCTGTTCTCGTAACCCCCACCTTCAATGTCCATGAACTCGCCCGGAACGTCGGCAATGAAGCGGGATGGCTGGTTGAACTGGTCCTGGCCGAAAATCCTCCGGCGGCGGGCATTGGTGATGAAGAGCCGCTCCCGTGCCCTGGTCATCCCCACGTAACAGAGCCTGCGCTCCTCCTCCATCTGCTCCGGATCTTCCAGGGAGCGGACGTGGGGGAAAAGTTTCTCTTCCATGCCGATGATGAACACCAGCGGGAACTCCAGTCCCTTGGCGGCATGGAGGGTCATGAGGGTGGCCGATTCGCGCCCTTCGGTGTTCTTTTCCAGATCGGAAACCAGGGCAACCTGCTCAAGAAAACGGGACAGGACCTCCTCCTGATCGTCACTGGTGAACTCTTCCATGGCCACCAGCAGCTCCTCAAGGTTGGCGACCCGGTCGGCCGCTTCGGCGGTCCGCTCATCCTTCAGCTTGGCGAGGTAGCCGGTATCACTCATGACTTTTTCAGCCAGTTCGGCCAGGGAGAGCCGGGCGGCAGACTCCCTGATCTCCTCCAGAAGCCCGGTAAAGGCGGCCACCTTGCCCCTGGGTCCGCTGCCGAGGATGCCGCTGGAACCGGCTTCCAGCAGGGCTTCATGGAAACTGATCTTCCTGGCGGCGGCCAGTTCGCCGATCCGGTCGACGGTGGCGTGGCCGATGCCCCTTGGGGGGACATTGATGATCCGCTTGATGGAGATTTCATCGGCCGGGTTGTCGATCACTTTCAGATAGGCAAGGATGTCCTTGATCTCCATCCGTTCGTAGAAACGCATGCCGCCAACCATGTGGTAGGCGGTACCGTCGGCGACGAGGGCATCCTCGACTGAGCGGGACTGGGCATTGGTGCGGTAGAAGACAGCCACGTCGCTGAGCCGGCCGCCGTTTCTGCGCCAGGCAGCGATCTCCCGGCAGACAAAGCGGGCTTCGGCCCGTTCGTCTTCCAGTCGCCGGTAGAAGATCTTTTCCCCGGCCGGGTTCTCGGTCCAGAGGGTCTTGGCCTTCCGCCCCCGGTTCCGGGCAACCACTGCCCCGGCAGCCTTGAGGATGTTGCTGGTGGAGCGGTAGTTCTGCTCCAGCTTGACCACGGTGACGCCAGGGAAATCCCGTTCAAAATCGAGGATGTTGCGGATGTCGGCGCCCCGCCAGCGGTAGATGGACTGGTCGTCATCGCCGACCACGCAGAGATTGCGCCGCTCCCCGGCCAGCAGGCGCACCAGGCGGTACTGGATCGGGTTGGTGTCCTGGTACTCATCCACCAGGAGCCACTGCCACTTTTCCCGGTACTGCTCCAGCACCTCGGGGAATTCCTCGAAGATGCGCACCGTGAAGAGGAGCAGGTCGCCGAAATCAAGGGCATTGCACTTTTTCAGCCGTTCCTGGTAGGCGCTGTAGACCCGCACCAGCCGCTCCGCCATCTGATCGCCGGTGGCGAGGTCTTCCGGCAGGCTGCCGGCATTTTTGCACTCATCAATGGCCGCGGCAAAGGCTTTGGCAGGATATTTCTTTTCATCGATGTTTTGCTCGATGATGACATCTTTCAGGAGCCGTTCCGATTCCTTGTCGTCGTAGATGACAAAATTGCTGCCAAAGCCGAGCCGGCCGATCTCGCGGCGCAGAATCCGGACACAGGTGGCATGGAAGGTGGCAATCTGCGGCGTTTCAATGCCGCCAAGGAGTTTGTCCACCCGCTCCCGCATTTCGCCGGCAGCCTTGTTGGTAAAGGTCACGGCCAGGATCTGCCAGGGGCGGACTCCATGGTGGTTGATCAGCCAGGCGATGCGGTGGACGATAACCCGGGTTTTGCCTGAGCCTGCCCCGGCCAGGACCAAGAGCGGTCCGTCCCGATGGATTACTGCCTGTTTCTGTGGTTCATTGAGATGCTTGAGAAGATCCATTTGCAACCTTGATGTTCGTGTTGGGTGACAGCATCTATTAGCAGATTGTGGCTTTTTTTGCCATTGCAAAGAGGCCGGCACCTGATTCTGCTTGCTTCGGCTTTATCAGGTGATAAACTTGATAC
>VEOV01000153.1 GCA_012026855.1 Geobacter sp. | reverse complement strand
GGATTCTTTCTCTGGCGGCTGGTTACTACAGCACCTTGCTGCAACAGGGGGCCGACGGTGAACCGGGCCGACGTTATCTGGCAAAGAGGGGGATCGAGAGTTCGCTTGTTCCTTCCTACCGGCTCGGTTATGCGTCCGACAAGTGGGACGGGCTGGCGCTTTTTCTGAAACAGAATGGTGTCCCTCTTGAGCAGGTTGAAAAGCTGGGGCTGATCAAGCGGAAGAGCAGCGGCAGCGGCTATTTCGACCTGTTTCGCAACCGGCTGCTCTTTACCATTGCCAATGTCCATGGTGAACCGATAGGTTTTGGCGGGCGGGTGCTGGATGATTCGCTCCCCAAGTATATCAATTCCCCGGAGTCTGTGCTCTATGCAAAGAGCGAGGTGCTCTTCGGCATAGATCTGGCACGACAGGCAATGCGTGAGGAGCGGCGGGCGATTATTGTCGAAGGGTACTTCGACCATCTGGCGCTCTTTCGGGCCGGGATCAAAAATGTTGTCGCCACCTGCGGTACCGCCCTGACAGCCGGGCACCTGCAGGTGCTGAAGCGCTATGCCGAGAAGATTTACCTGCTGTTTGACGGTGATGCCGCTGGCCGGAAGGCGACCTTGCGGGCCATGGAGCTGCTCCTCGCGGATAAGGTCCCCTGCTTCGTCATTGAAATGCCCAAGGGTGATGATCCCGACAGCTACCTGGCCTCCCATTCGGCAGACGACTTCAAGACCTTGGCAGACAGTGCCAGGCCGGCTCCTGACTACTTTCTGAGGCAGTTGGTCGCCCAGGAGGATATAGCAACCGTTGCCGGGAAAAAGTCGGTGGCAGACCAGTTTAAACCGGTGCTGCTGCAGATTGCAGACCCACTGGAACGCGACCTCTATGTGAAGGAGCTTTCCAGGCTGATCGGCGTTGATGCGCGCATGCTGAGAACTGAGCCGCAGGCAGGATTCCGGGAGGCTCCCGCAACACAGAAGCCAGGGATGTCAGGGGCTGCAGAGTCGGCAGTGGCACTGCTTTGCCGCTACCCGGAAATCGCTGCAGAGTTCGTCTCATCAGGGGTTATGGAGCTGCTCCCGGCCGAGTTGGCTACGGTCGCAGGGCATATAGTGGCGCAGCTTTCCCAGGGGGAGAAGCCGGACTATTCCCAGCTGTTGGAGAAATTTGCCGGCGAGGATGTCACGAGTTTAGCCTCGATTGTCATGGATGATTCCCATCTCCATGACATTAATCCCTACAAGGCGCTCGATGATCTGCGCAAGACCATGGAGCGGAAAGCTCTTACCGGGATGGATGCCAAAAGCCTTAGAAAAGAGCTGCAGACTCTGTCTGCCGACTCGCCGCGCTACATGGAGATTCTGGAAACACTTAATGACTTGCGAAACCGTAAATCGCAACTATCATAATTAGATGCCGCCGGAACATTGCTGCCGGCGATTGATTAATAATTCAGTTATCCGCCTTTGAAGGGGAGCTATATGGCTAAGAAGAACATGGAAGAGGTAAAACAGTTGATCGATATTGGCAAGGAGAAGGGCTTCCTTACCTATGACGAGGTGAATGACATTCTCCCTCCCGACATTGTCTCATCGGAGCAGATTGACGATGTGATGAGCATGTTCGGTGAGATGGAGATCGAGGTGGTCGACGATGTCCAGAAGGTCAAGATCCCCAAGGTCAAACTGGACATGGATGACGAAGAAGAAGGTGAGCAGGAGGAGCAGGAGTTCGAGCCGGGCGCCCTGGGGAGAACCAGCGATCCGGTGAGGATGTACCTGAGGGAAATGGGCTCCGTATCTCTGCTCACCCGTGAAGGGGAAGTGGAGATTGCCAAGCGGATCGAGGATGGTGAGCGCGATGTCGCCGGTGTCATCCTTAATACTCCCATTACCCTGAAAGAGATGGTCTCCCTTGGTGACCGGCTCAGAAAGTTCCAGATCAGCGGCTCCGATATCAGCAAGGAGGTCGAGGAGGAGGAACTGGAGGATGATGAAGAGGATCACCAGCGCACCCGCCTGCTGGAGATAATGGACGAAATCTCTGATATCGATCTCAGGATGGACGCTATCCTTGCTGCCCAGGCTGCCGAGAAGATCTCCAAAAAGGATGCTGCCGCTCTGGCCGCCGACAAGGAGGCGCTAAAGGCACGTCTGGCTGAACTGGTCAAGTCTCTCAGACTGAAGGACCGGCATATTGAGAAGATCTCCCAGCGGCTCAAGGAGCTGTCAGGCAAAGTTGACCGGATCATGAAAGAGGTTGCCGAGTTTGAACGTGAGGCAGGAGTTGCCGCCGGCTCATTTGCTGCGGTGCTTTCCGGTACCGAAAAGCACAAAGGCGATATGGCCTCCTTTATTGCCACTTTCAAGCGGGATGAAGAGGAGTCTGTCAGACTTGAGAAGAGGCTGGTCAGCCTGGAAAGAAAGCTGCTGAAGGTCGAGGAAGAATCAGGTTTCAGGGCTTGCGAGCTCGCTCAGGCACTGCAGGCTGTGGAGCAGGGTGAGTGCCGGGCAAAACTGGCAAAATCGGAGCTGGTAGAGGCCAACCTGCGGCTGGTTGTCTCCATAGCAAAGAAATATACCAACCGCGGTCTGCAGTTCCTTGACCTGATTCAGGAGGGGAATATCGGCCTGATGAAGGCGGTTGACAAATTTGAATATCAGCGGGGCTACAAGTTTTCGACCTACGCTACCTGGTGGATCAGGCAGGCGATTACCAGGGCGATTGCCGACCAGGCAAGGACAATCCGCATCCCTGTGCATATGATCGAGACGATAAACAAGCTGATTCGCACCAGCCGGCAGCTGGTGCAGGAGATCGGCAGGGAGCCTTCACCTGAAGAGATTGCCGAGCGGATGCAGCTGCCGCTGGAGAAGGTTCGCAAGGTACTGAAGATTGCCAAGGAACCGATCTCACTGGAAACTCCCATAGGTGAGGAAGAGGATTCCCATCTTGGTGATTTCATCGAGGATAAAGGGGTTGTCTCCCCTCTGGAAGCTGTGATAAAAGCAAATCTCACTGAACAGACCGCGAGAGTGCTTTCAACCCTTACTCCCAGAGAGGAAAAGGTTCTCAGAATGCGTTTCGGTATCGGCGAAAAGAGCGATCATACTCTTGAAGAGGTTGGTCAGGATTTTGAGGTTACCCGTGAGCGTATCCGGCAGATTGAAGCAAAAGCCTTGCGAAAGCTTCGGCACCCAAGCCGGGCGAAGAAGCTGAAGAGCTTTGTGGAGTGACAATAATGAGGGTCGCAGAATTTTGTTCTGCAACCCTTTTTATTTATGGTTCAAGGGGCATCCCATTGCATCTGTTAGGGGCTTGGAAATTACCGAGTCCCTTAGTACTGAAATCGTTTCGGGGTGAAGTTCTATGAGGTCATTGTCAGGTAATTTCCCTTCAGTTCCAAGGGGGGCTAATATGTTGAGAGTAGCTTTGATGTTACTCCTGATGTTGCTAGCATCTGTCGCCAACGCAGCCAATCAACTGAAATTTGTTGCCGATATTGCCCTTGAAAAGCCTCTGCACGCGGCGCTTGCCAATGATGGTACTGTTTTCGTGACAACAAAGGACGGTGGCGTTGTTGCATTTTCGCCGGAAGGGAAGGAACTTTTCAGATTTCAGGATAAAAGCGCCAATGGAGAGCGGCTCCTCAAAAAACCGTCAGGGATAGCAGTTTACGGTGACCGGGTCTATGCATGTGACAAGTCGGAGGATCGCGTTGTCGTTTTCTCGGTAAAAGGTGAATACCTTGACAGTTTCGGCGAAGGTGGCAGCGGTGCCAAGCAGTTCAAGAACCCTGAAGGGATCTTTGTTTATCAGGGGGTTATTTATGTTGCCGATTACAGTAATGACCGGATCCAGGTTTTCGGCGAAAACGGCGTGTACATCCAGAGTATCGGCACAGTCGGTGAGGGTGAACCGCGTCTCAAAAGTCCGACTGATGTGGCGGTAGACAATCACGGGAATATCTACGCGGTTGACGGTGACAGCCGCATTATAAAAATCTACCGGCAGGATGGGGGGTATGCAGGTAAATTCCAGGCCGGGACAAAACCCTTTTCCATGGCCATTGTGGATGACGGCCTGTTTGTCAGTGACACAGATAAATACAATGTCACCAAATACAGCTTCAAGGGTGAAAAGCTGACTGCGTTTGGTACCATTGGCGACGGCCGGGTGCAGTTCCGTGACATCTATGGCATAGCTGCCGATGCTTCCGGGAAAGTCTACGTTGTTGATCGAGAGCGGAAGAATGTCCAGATAATTGCCACGGGCAGCATTGCGCCCAACGATTTCCCATTGGCTTCGGCCCCCCCCACATCGGTCAGGTGGGTAAAGGAGATCCGCCAGGAGTCGAAAAAAGTAGCCTGGGACAAGGTTAACGGGCTGCTCTATGCTGTTGATCCGGAAAAGAAAGAGCTTGCAGTCATCAAGGAAGGCAGCGTTCAGAAAACCATCAAACTCAAGGATATCAATCCTGTTGCGGTTGCCGTAGGCCCGGCATGACTCCCATGGATATTTGACAAGGAAGAGAGCCAGCTTGTCAAAATAGACAGTGACGGCAACATACT
>VEOV01000180.1 GCA_012026855.1 Geobacter sp. | reverse complement strand
CCGGCAAACTGCTTAACGACAAGGAAGCCTATGACAAGATGCTGGTGATGATTGAGAGCATCGATACTCTTATCAAGGATATAAAGACCAATCCGAAACGCTACATCAATCTTTCAATTTTCTGACAGGAGCTTTTATGAACAGACTTAAGAGCTTTGCCAGCATTGTTGCGCTGCTTGCCGTCCAGATTCTGGCCGTTTCTCCGGCCTTTGCCGCAAAGACCGATAAAATCATCATCGGCGTCATCCCTGAACTGAACCTTGTCAGGCAGATGGAGCGCTTTGTACCGCTTTCAGAATACCTCGACAGGAAAATCCCCTATGACGTTGAGATCAGACCGCTCTCCAATTATGGCCAGCTCTTTGAGGAGTTGCGTGACGGCAATATTGACGGTGGTTTCTTCGGCAGTTTTGTCTATGGCATCACCAAGGCACGCATCGGCATCATTCCCCTTGTCCGCCCTGTAAGCCTGAACGGCAAATCTACTTACACAGATGTTATTTTCGTCCGCAAGGATGATGGCGCCAAAAAACCGGAAGGGATGAAAGGGAAGGTCATTGCCCTGGCCGATCCGGCGACTTCCGCCGGGTACCTTGCCCAGAAAGAGTATTTTGCGGCCCATGGCATCAACATTGACCGTGACATGAAAATTTTATGGACAGGCAGCCACGAGGCAGCCATCAGGGCCGTACTGAACCATCAGGCTGATGTTGGCGGCGCAAAGGACACGGTTATTGCCAAGTTCCGCAAGGAGAACCGGGCTTTTGACTCTGTCATTGAAATTATCCGCACTGATCGGAAAAGGCACTTTCCGGACAACACTCTTGCCGTCAGGAAGGGTCTGAATCAGCAGAAAAGGGATGCCCTGAAGAATGCCCTTCTTAAAATGCATTCCGACCCTGAGGCAAAAGCTGCCCTCGTAAAGTTCGGTGCCACAAAATTCATCCAGACAACAGATGACGATTTCAAATCGCTTTACGAGATGACAAGACACCTGAAAATAGATATTGCCAACTACCCCTACAAGCGGTCCACTCACTGAAGCAGCTGATTGCCCCGTCACGGAGTCCCGAATGCCTAAAAAAGCCATAGTCCTTTACAGCGGCGGTCTTGACTCAACGACCTGCATGGCCATTGCCCGGGCTGAAGGATTCAAGCCGTACGCCATCAGCTTCTCTTACGGCCAGCGCCACTCCGTCGAGCTTGACCTGGCAAAGGCCAATGCCAGTGCCATGGGGGCAGAGGAACATCTGGTGGTTGACTTCGACTACCGTAAAATCGGGGGCAGCGCCCTGACAGGCGACATTGCCGTCCCCAAGGACGGGGTCGGCAATGATATCCCGGTCACCTATGTACCGGCGAGGAATACGGTCTTTCTCTCCTTTGCCCTTGGCTGGGGTGAAGTCATCGGCGCCCATGACATCTTCATCGGCGTCAATGCCCTTGACTATTCCGGCTATCCGGACTGCCGGCCCGAATATATCGCTGCGTTCGAGAAGATGGCCAATCTTGCCACCAGGGCAGGAGTGGAAGGGACCGGCCGCTTCCTTATCCATACTCCGCTGATCGACCTGACCAAGGCAGAGATCATCAGGAAAGGGCTTTCCCTGGGGGTAAACTACGCCCGGACCCACTCCTGTTACGACCCGGCACCTGACGGCGCTGCCTGCGGCCTGTGCGACTCCTGCCGCTTGCGTCTGAAAGGCTTTGCCGAAGCCGGTCTGCAGGATCCGGCCAGCTACATGAAAAGGTAGGGAATGATGACTCAGATACCAGATATCCAGAAATCCGGTGACAGCCGCAATATCGCCATCGACAAGGTCGGAGTCAAGGACATCTCCTACCCGATCGTGGTCATGGATAAACAGAAGAAATTCCAGCACACCATCGCCCGGATCAACATGTACGTCGACCTCCCCCATCATTTCAAGGGAACGCACATGAGCCGCTTCATCGAAATCCTCAACAGCTATCGGGAAGAGATCGCCCTGGACAAGCTGGAGACGATCCTGCTGGAGATGAAGAAAAAACTTGGCGCTTCCGTAGCCCATCTGAAGATGGAGTTTCCCTACTTTATCGAGAAGAAAGCGCCGGTCTCCAAAGCAAAGAGCCTGATGGAGTACACCTGCACCTTTGACGCCAGGATGGCTGATGGTTTCGATTTCACCCTGGGGATCAAGGTTCCGGTCACTTCGCTCTGCCCCTGCAGCAAGGAGCTGTCGGAATACGGAGCCCACAACCAGCGCTCGATCATCTCGGTCAAAATCCGCTACAGCAGCTTCATCTGGATCGAAGAGCTGGCCGCCATGATCGAGAGTTGCGGCTCAAGCCCGGTATACTCCCTCTTGAAGCGGGTTGACGAGAAGTATGTTACTGAAAAAGCCTACGAGAACCCGAAATTCGTTGAAGATATTGTCAGAGAGGTTACTGAAAAGCTGACTGAAGACCAAAGAATCTCCTGGTTCCGGGTAGAGGCTGAGAATTTCGAATCCATTCACAAGCACTCGGCCTACGCCAGCATTGAGCGAGGGCAGGCCCGGAGCCGTTGACCATCACCTGAAGTTATTGACCAAACCACGGAGGTTCGACCGTCACTGGTGGGCGGCCCGGTCTTCAAAACCGGTGAGGGGGGTGAGAAGCCTCCCTGGTGGGTTCGATTCCCATGTGCCTCCGCCAAATAACATCCTCACCGTATCTGGCAACCTGCCGATTACCATCAAGATCCCCCTGCCCCTTGACTCGATTCATGGCGAAACAAGCATAATTCTACCGGCAGACACCACCCGAACCGCTAAATCCAATCAACCTGACTCGTACGGCAACAATATTGCATAAAATTAATTCTTGCAAATTATCTATCACTAACTGTCGTCAAGGAATGGTTCTCCCGGACTACAAGAATAAGGAGTCGGCAATCATGGACACCTATTTTGCGCCCGCTAAAAGAATCGAGCGAAGAATCCTTCGTAACCAGATAGAAAGCATCTGCAACAGCGTAGTGATGGACACCCTGCTGACCGCATCCAACGGATTGATGGTAGTTGTCAATGATGCGCGTCAGATAGTTGCCCTTAATAAATCTTTCATCCAGACACTTGGGATATCAGACCCGGAGCAGGCTCTCGGCTTGCGCCTCGGCGAGACTCTGCACTGCAAGTATGCTTTCGACGAGCCCAATGGCTGCGGCACAACAAAATACTGCTCTTCATGCGGGGCAGTCATCGCCATTTTGGCGGCAATCGACGACAACAAGGCGTGTGAGAAGATTTGTGCAGTTACTATTGAAAAACATGGCAAAAGCAGTGACATCTGCCTTCTTGTGCGGGCACTTCCCCTGGTAGTCGATGGAAACAGGTGGGTACTCGTTTATGCCCAGGATGTGTCCCAGCAGCAATTCTGGGCAAACCTGGAAAACGCTTTCTTCCATGACCTTAACAACATGATTTGCGCCATGAAGAACTACAGCAGTTATCTTCATGACCAGATGCCTGTAAACCCCTACTCTCTCAGGCAAAAAATGCTTGCAGAAAGGATGTTTCAGGAAGTCAGAATGCAGGGCAAGTTGTCACATCTGAAGAGCACTGAAAGCATTGTGGATATAAACGCGACAAGCCTGGTGAATATCAGAAATCAGGCATTCAACATCGTGCTTGTCAGTAATGCCATGGACGGAAAAACCATCAAAGAGGAGAGTCCTGCTGACGAGTTAACCTTCGAGACCGATGCAATGCTGGTATCCAAGGTTTTGATAAACATGCTTCTTAATGCCTTGGAAGCTACGGAACCCGGAGGGCATGTGATTTTCAGAACCCTGGTCGAGGATGCCAGGGTCACCTGGCAAGTCTGGAACAGCGCTGTGATCCCGGACAACATCCAGTTGCGTATTTTTCAGCGTTTCTTCAGCACCAAGCATGAATTAGGCCATGGACTTGGCACATACTCGATGAAGCTTTTTGGAGAGGAGTGCCTCGGAGGAAAGGTAAGCTTTACTTCTACTGCTGATGAGGGGACCGTATTCAGTTTCAGCCTGCCGGTATGAGAACCGGCAAAGATGGCGAAGAATCAAGCAATCCCGGCTTATCCGGATAAAGCTCTCGCCAGCGCCAAGACAAGAGCTATGACTGTTGCCGCAACAGACAAGGCAGCCAGGCCACGATGAACAACAGTTTCCCGCCTTTTCTCCCCATACCCCAGAATCATGCCAAGCAGTATGCCGCCGACCAGTCCACCGCCATGCCCCCAGTTGTTTATCCCCGGGAATATCAACCCGAAGATGAAGATGCTGATCACCCAGCCGCTTAATTCACTATAGATTGCACTGCCATATGCGCCCCCCCTGCTCTTGCCGTAAAAAAGCAATGCACCGACCAGACTGCAGACTGCGGCAGATGCACCTATGGTAAAAGAGACCCCGGCCAGCCAGGAACCCAGCAGCCCGCATCCCCCGCCGAGCGG
>VEOV01000377.1 GCA_012026855.1 Geobacter sp. | reverse complement strand
CCTTTGCTGTTATCTGTCACTTTCTCCTGCATTGCTGTCCTCTTCAAAAAAAACCCCGGCATAAAGCCGGGGCAGATATGCGTTACTATTGCTTCGGCCAGTTACTTCTTCGGCTGTTTGGCAATGATCTTGTCCTTGATTTTCTCATAGACATCGGCCGGGATGATCTTCTTGCTCTTCAGCTGGTCCTTTTTGGCATAGGGCCGGCCGGCGATGATCTTCTTGGAATAGGCGTCGCCAACCCCGGCGATGGACTTGAGCTGCTCCTCAGTGGCGGTGTTGATATCGATCAACTCGGCTTTGGCAGCCGGTTTGGCAGCATCGGCTTTTTTCTCTGCAGCCGGCGGAGCAGCCGGTTTGGCCGGTGCTTTCGGATCGGCGGCAAATGATGGCAGGGCAAGGATCAAGGCGAAAGAAGCGGCGACTGCTGCTGACAGAACTCTTTTCATGCTGGTTCCTCCTTGTGATTGGTTTTGAGCTATATAATCACACCGCTGGAGGATGTCAATCTGAACCTGCTGCCCATCTCAATTGACTTCAGGAGCTGCGCTAAAAAAGATAGGGCGCCCCTTCAGGCGCCCTATCCTCAGAATCTGCAGCTATTTATTTATCAGTGCTCTTCGTGCTCTGCGTGCAGTGACACAGCGCCGGTAACGACGTCATACTTGCCGCCGACAATCTTCACGCCGGAAGTCTCCATCATCTCGCGGATCACGCGGGATTTTTTCCTGATCTGTTTGACCACTTCGTCAACATTGATATCTTCGGCACCTGCTTTGCCGCTACCGACAGCAACAGCCTTCTCCACGGCCGGCTCGATATCATTGACGATGCTTGCCAGGTTCTTGCTCAGCTCGGGACGGAGCGCTTCCGGGGTGGTGAAATAATCATAGGCTGCACTGACTGCGCCGCACTTGGAGTGGCCAAGAACCACTACCAGCTTGGCACCGAGATGCTCGGCAGCATACTCGATGGAACCCAGCTCGTGGGGAGCGACGACGTTGCCGGCAACACGCACGACAAAGACCTCGCCAATACCCTTGTCAAACAGGATCTCCGGGCTGAGACGTGAGTCGGCGCAGGTTACCACGATGGCATAAGGCTTCTGGCCATTAATACCGGTGTCCAGGCGACGGGCCGGCTGGGAATTGGCAACCAGGTGCTCGACGTCGCCGCTGATGAACTTGGCATTGCCTTCCATGAGGGCGTGCAGGGCTTCGTCAGCGGTGAGGCTGCCGGTGGTGCCGCTGGCAAAAGCCAGGCTGGCGAAAAGGGCTACGGCGATGAACGGTGCTGCAAGCTTGCGGAATTGCATGATACTCCCTCCAAAATTAAAATTTTCATTCCATGGGGAACAATGGGGGCGGATATTAGTAAAGTTTTTCGCGAGCGTCAATAAATTATTTTAATCATTTTCATTTACCGCCACTAGTTAGCATAATTTTAATATGCATTTCTGGCAAACAGATGCAAAATCAATCATTAATATTATTCGTCTCAATTCTGCTATCAAGGTAAAGCGGCCGCCATGAAAATCCTCATTGTCGATGACTCCATTGTCACCCGCACCTTTCTGGAAGATATGCTCCAGGAAGCCGGCTACAGCCACATCATGCTCGCCGGGTCAATGGAAGAGGTCTTCGCCCGCTTCTGCAGCGACAACGGCCACTCCTGCCCCCTGGTCGACCTGGTACTGCTGGATATCCATCTACCCGGCCAGGACGGCATCGAAGGGTGCCGCGTGCTGAAGCAGACGGAACAGTTTCGCGACGTACCGGTGATTATCATCAGTGGTCTGAAACAGCTGGAGAACCTGGAACCGGCCTTTACTGCCGGCGCCACCGATTACCTGACCAAGCCGCCGAAACGGCTGGAGCTGGAAGTCCGCGTCAGTGCCGCCTTGAAGCTGAAATTCGAGATGGACCGCCGCAAGGCGCGGGAGCGGGAGCTGCAGGAGATGACCGCCCGTCTGGAGGAAGCCAACCGCCAGCTGCAGCAGCTCTCCACCAGGGACGGCCTGACCGGTCTGGCCAACCGCCATGCGGGCAGCGACTTCATCAAGCGCGAGTGGCTGCGGGCCATACGGGAACAGCATGAGTTCAGCGTCATCATGATTGATATCGACTGTTTCAAGCTTTACAACGATACCAACGGCCACCTCGCAGGCGATGACTGCCTGAAAAAGGTGGCCACCGCCCTGCAGAACGGCTTGCACCGCCCTGCCGACCTGCTGGTCAGATACGGCGGCGAAGAGTTCATGGCCCTCTTGCCCGGTACCGGCAGTGACGGCGCCCTGACTGTTGCTACAGCCATGCAGGAGTCCCTGGCCTCACTGCAGCTGCCCCACGGCAGTTCGACCGCCTCCCCCCTGGTCACCGTCAGCATCGGCGTTGCCTCTGCCTGCCCCGATGAAACCTTTCCTGTGGAGCAGCTGATCGCTGCCGCCGACCGGGCGCTCTACCAGGCCAAGCGCGCTGGCCGCAACCGGATCTGCACTGCCCGGGACCTCTGAGCAATCCTCCCGGGGAACAATCACTCCGGCCCCCGACTTT
>VEOV01000215.1 GCA_012026855.1 Geobacter sp. | reverse complement strand
CATTAAGACCCTGTGGGCTTTCCGCCCCACCCTCGCGGATGGGTTAGTATTGTCGTGTATCGTATTGCTGCAGCAGTATTCCAGGGTCCGGAAAATAAAAAGCCGGGTTGCGGAATATCTTTGCGATAATTCGGCAACCCGGCTGTCTCGTTAAGACCCTGTGGGCTTTCCGCCCCATCCTCACGGATGGTTTAGTATTGTCGTGTATCAGGCTACATGTTTTAATTTATGTTGGTGGTCTTTTAATGCAAATGCGTAATTGGTGTCAAGTATTATTTTCCTGGAAAGGGTGATCCGGATGCAAGGCAATTTCAGACAGCCTGGCGTTATTTGACAGAAAAATCGTGATTTTGATCTCCGGTTGTGAGAAATTAGCCGAAAATTTTTCGAAGGAGTTCGGCAATCGACAGGAGTAAACCGCTCATAGCCATTACCATGGGTGACCCGTGCGGCATCGGCCCGGAGATCATCGCGGCCGCCCTGGCTGATGGGGCTGTGCAGGCGGCTGCCACACCGTTCGTCATCGGTGACCGGAGCTGCATGGAGCGGGCAATTGCCCTTGCCGGGACCGGGCAGCGGTTGAGACTCCTTGTTGGTGATGAGCTGCCGGTTGCGACTGCTGTTGATGAAATCTGCCTGCTGGAGTGCTCCCGGTTATCGGCAGATGACATGCAGTACGGCAATCCCGCGGCAGCTGCCGGTGATGCCGTGTACCGCTACATTGTCAAGGGAGCCGAACTCTGCTCATCCGGCCGGGTGCAGGCCATGGCCACTGCCCCGATCAACAAGAAAGCCATGAACCTGGCCGGGCACGATTACCCTGGTCATACGGAGTTGCTGGCCGAACTGACCGATACAGCCGATTTTGTCATGATGCTGGCCGGCTCACGGCTCAAGGTGACCCTGGTGACCATCCACGAGGCTTTGGCGGATGTGCCGCGGCTGGTAACGTTCGATAAAGTCCTGGCAACCATTATGACAACCCACAGGGATGTGGCCCGTTATTTTACTCCCAAGCCGAGGATTGCCGTTCTTTCGCTGAATCCCCATGCCGGCGAGGGGGGGATGTTCGGCAACCAGGAGCAGCTTGTCATTGCTCCTGCCATCGCCGCAGCCAGAGCCAAAGGGGTTGATGCGACCGGGCCCCATTCTGCCGATACCCTCTTCCATTTTGCCGTCAGCGGCGCTTATGATGCCGTGGTCTGCATGTACCATGATCAGGGTTTGATCCCGCTGAAGCTGCTGCATTTTGAAGATGGAGTCAACATTACCCTCGGTTTGCCGATAATCAGAACTTCCGTTGACCATGGCACGGCCTATGATCTGGCTGGTAAAGGGATGGCAAGCTGCACCAGCATGACAGCTGCAATAATGACAGCTGCCTCGATGGCAGTGACCGCAAGGAGCAAGGGATGATAATCCAGCCAGGTCTGTGCGAAGGGGGCGACGATATCAACAGGTGTCTGCGGCATGCTGCGGCTATCGAGACCCTGATGGAGATCGCCCGGGCGCTGGCGTCGCCAAACGAGATTCAGGAGGTGCTTGAGCAGATCATGTTTCAGGTCAGCCGGCTCCTGAATCCCAAGGCCTGGTCCCTGTTGCTGCGTGACGAGGTCAGCGGAGAGCTGGAGTTTGCGGTGGTGATTTCCGACGTTGCCGACAGCCTGAAGGGAACCAGGCTGCCGCGGGGGCATGGTGTTGCCGGTTGGGTGGCCGAGCATGGAGAGTCACTGATCATTTCCGATGTGAGGAATGACGTCCGTTTTGCAGCAGAGTTCGACCGGAAACTTTCGTTCACTACCCGTTCCATAGCCTGCGTTCCCGTTAAAAGCCATGACACCGTCTACGGGGTGATCGAACTGATCAACAGTCTCGATGACGGGCTGTTCAGCGATGCCGATGCACAGATCCTGACCACCATTGCCGATTTTGCCGGAATTGCCATCTCCAATGCCCGCTCGGTGGAGAAGATCAAGCAGCTGGTTGTTACCGATGATCTCACCGGCTTGTATAATTCCAGGTATTTTTTCGAGCAGATCGAGTACGAGGTGGAGCGTTCCAAACGATATCGCAGCCCGCTGTCGCTGGTGTTTTTCGATCTGGATCACTTCAAGAGCGTCAACGACAACCATGGCCATCTGACCGGCAGCAGACTGCTTTCCGAGGTGGGTGCCATAGTCCAGCGGAACATCCGCAAGGCCGACAAGGCGGCCAGATATGGCGGTGATGAATTTGTCGTCATTCTTCCCCATACGGACAAAGCCGGCTCAAAGAGGTTTGCGGACAAACTCCTCAAAGAGCTGCGCCAGACCAAGTTCTTCAGTAACAGCGGCGCCCATCTGTCGGTCTCGGGGAGTTTCGGTGTGGCCGCGTTTCCCGATGATTCCTCCTCGGCCACGGAACTGATTTCAGCGGCAGATGAGGCGATGTACCGGGCCAAGGAATCAGGCCGGAACGCTGTCGCTGTTGCCGGTGACACAGGCAAGCCCTCAGCTGGGACCAGAACAGGGACCAGATGAAAAAGTTCGTCATTGCTCTCATAGTGGCAGCTACCGTCTATGTTGCCTACATTGCCGTTTCCCTGGTGCTCCTCCCCCCTGTTGCCGCTCTCAAGGAACGGAAAACCAGCTTGACAATCCAGGTAAAGGATTGGCAGGGAGATTACCACCCGTTTATTCTCGGTCCTAAAAACAGGAACTGGACGCCGTCAGGGAGTATTCCTTCCGAGATGAAATGGGCGGTAATTCTGGCCGAGGACTCAAATTTCTACAAGCATGAAGGGGTTGACGTCAAGGCGATCAAGCAGGCCATCAAGCACGACCTGGAGAAAAAGGGGCTCTCCCGGGGGGCTTCCACCATTACCCAGCAGACGGCCAAGAATATCTATCTCTCCCGGGAAAAAACCGTCACCAGAAAGCTGAAAGAGCTCTACCTGGCCCTGAGGATGGAGCAGGAGCTGACCAAGGGGCGCATCATCGAGCTGTATCTGAATGTTGTCGAACTTGGGCCGATGGTTTACGGCGTAGGGCATGCATCACGCTACTATTTCGGCAAGCCGCCAGCCCTGATGACGCCGCGGGAGTGCGCCTTCCTGGCTGCCATGCTGCCGGGACCGAGGGTTGCTTACAACCCGTACCGGAACATGGCCAAGGTCTTGCGCCGTTCTGACATGATCCTGAAGCTGCTCAAGAACAGCAGGGTGCTGAGTGAGGATGAGTTTGCGGCGGCAATTGCCATAGCGCCGAATATCAACGGGCTGCAGCGCAAGGTTGAACAGAGCATCAGCACGCCTGTACCGTTTGAAAATATCTCCACCAACGCCGGCAGTGGCGCGGTTCAGAAAGAACCGGCCGGAAACAGTGACCCCCTTCAGCCGGGTAGCAGAGGGGGGTCAGTTGAAGAGCAGAAAAAAGATGGTGGTGCAGATGATCTGAAGGTAGAGCCGGCTAAACCCTGAATTTTTCCACGGCAGCTTCGTCCATGGAGTGTGCCACTGACACCTTCTCCTGTTCCTCCCCGCGGAAAACTGCAATCTGGCACGCAGCGCCTTTTTCTGCCTTGGTGTAGCGGAGCAGAATGGCGGCAGCAACTTCAATAGCCTTGTCAGAAGCAGGTCCGCAGATCAGTCCGGTTGGACTGCTCCCCTCCTCCCACCTTATCAGGGTTTCAGAACTTTCTTTTACCCCGGTAATTATCTCATTTTCTATGGCATTCCGGCCGATAATCACCTTGGTCTGTCCGTCCAGGCGGAAATGTCTGCCAACCCGCAGCAGCCTGAAGTCCCGTGAAGCCAGTTTTCCCTTGTGGGAGAAAATATCCCGTACCTTTGATTCGTAAGAGGTTTCGGTGAGCAGGCAGCCGCCGGCCGGGGTGGGGTATTCCTGTACGCCAAGCTCCAGAGCGAGGCGGAACTGGTCCTTTCTTGAACGCCCCTTCACCTGGGGAAGCTTTTCCCTGTCACCCCACCCTTCCTTTTCCGGGATGGTCAGGGCAAGGAACCTTGCGGACAAAGGTCTCAGCAGGAGCCCCTCCAGGCCGCAGTCCCGTTCGACGGTTTTAAGGGCATCCTTTCTCTGGCTCATCGGCCGCTGCCCCATTACTTCACCGGTGATGACGAAGACGGCCCCAAGGGTGCGCATCAGTTCGCCGGCTTTCTTCAGAAAGTAGATATGGCAGTCAATACATGGGTTTATCGCCTTGCCGTAGCCGTGGGCCGGGTTTCTGAGCATCTCCAGATACTCTTCACCAAGCTGGTGAATGGTCAGTGGTACTTTGAGGGCTTCAGCGGCGCGTCTGGCGTCGTACTTGCCGCTGTCGCTTTCGGGCGAAACACCGAAAAACGGTGAAGTGAAGTGAAGTGCGTGAACATTGATTCCCTGCACCTGCATCAGTCTGATGGCAAGGGTTGAATCAAGACCTCCGGAAAAAAGTGCGATGGCAGTTTTGGGCATTTGTTGTCCTGAAATCGGTTAGTTAACAAGAGCATAGCATAATGTCGCAGCCAAAACCACCCGGTTAATTGCAAAATACTTGCAAAAAAATAGTTGACTTTTGGAAACCGCGACTGTTTAATTAGAACATAAATTTACATAAATTCCGATAAACGATAATACTAAACCATCTGCGAAGGTGGGGCGGAAAGCCTACGGGTCTTACTGAGACAGCCGGGTTGCCGAAATGTCATATTTTGGTGGCCCGGTTTTTTTGTTTCTGATTTTTTTAGTAAAACAGCGTTACCAATTAAATGCTATTTAGCTGCAAAATATGTTGTGCCTGCTTGAAATTCGAGAATTGCCTATTAAGCTTATAAGACTAACGAGATTGTGGGAGATTTCAAATGAAAACACGGCTAACGCTCTCCCTTGTACCGCTGTTTACAATGCTGGTTGCTTCAGCGGTATCGGCTGAAACTGCCATAAACGCAACTACTCTTGTCAAGTTCGAGCAGCGGAGCCTGCCCGGATTTGACAAGCAGAGTCTGGTCCCGGCGACACAATATTTGACCGTCGCTACAACAGGGGTTGGTGATCCGAATCTGTCGCTTTATCTCAGCGGCTGGGGAAGGGTTGATCTGGCCGATAAAAGCACTGCCAAGGATAGTGACGCTATGCTCAGTTACGGCTATCTGCGCTACCTTTTCCCAAAGACAGACGGGGAAATCAAGGCTGGCCGCTTTTTTGTGTTTGAAGGGGTGAGCAGCGAGAATATTGATGGCGTCTTCGTCAGGACCGGTCTGGCAAAAGGGTTTGCCATTTCGGCATACGGCGGGGCTCCGGTGCACCTGACCGGCAGTCTGGATAATCGTGGCGATACCATTACCGGCGGACGTTTCAGCTACAGCTCGCCGGCGCTGCTGGAGCTTGGCGTTTCAACTGTTTACGAAAAAGGGTTGATCAGCGGGCCGCTTGCCAAACTCCGTGCCACCCGACAGCTGGTGGGGGGGGATTTATGGCTCAAACCCCATGCTATCGCCGATCTGAAAGGGCGCATTGCCTATGATACGATCAATCAGGGTGTTGCCGAACAGAGTTGGTTGCTTGGCTTGAAAACCGGCAGCAGTTCCTCCCTGACTCTGGATTACAATCAGTATGAATTTAAAGAACTTTTCGCAGCTTCCTCGATCAGGTCGCTGTTCAACCCGGATACTCCGGGCGGCCAGAAGAAAGCAGGTCTCAGCTACACGGTCCAGGCAGCCAAACCGCTGGAGCTTACCGCAGCTTATCATCATACCGATCAGGATCAAAAAGGGACCTCTGATAAATTCGGTTTGCAGGGGCGCCTGAATCTTTTTGAAGACAAAGGGCTGTCCGGACTCTCATATTATCGCGTCAGAGCTCCTTCGGGCATCAATTCATACCATGAAACCAGAGCATATCTTATCTACACAGCCGCCAAATATACCGCCAGCATCGACGGTATTCTCAATCTTTACGATGAGCCGATAAACGGCAAAAAGAACGGCTTCGAGATCCAGAGCTCAGCCGGTTATCGCCTTAAGCCGAATCTGAATCTCTCCTGCGATCTCAGCTATGCCCAGAACCCTGCTTACAGCAGCGAACTGAAAGCATTAGTCCGGCTTACCTATAATTTCAACTCCAGCAAAGGAGCGGCAAAATGAGAAAAAGTGTTCCCCAACTGATGATGCTCCTGCTGGTGGCTGGCGCTCTGCTGACTGCATGTGCAGCAGTTGTTTCCAAGGAAAACAGCCTGCCGGCGGCACACCCAGAAGAGTTGGGCCAGAAAAGGCCTTTATGCAGTGAATGCCACGATGATCAGACAAAAGGTTCGCTCAGGCCGCTTACCAATTTCAGTCACACTACAGCCTTTGTGTCAGAGCATCGTCTCTATGCCATGAACAGTGAGAAGCTCTGTGTCATGTGCCATGCAACCTCGTTCTGCAATGATTGCCATGCAACCAAAAACGAGCTGAAGCCTTCGCAGAAAATGGGGGACAGGCCGGACAGGGATCTTATCCATCGGGGCGACTTCATGACGCGGCACAGAATTGAAGGGAAACTTGATCCGGCGAGCTGCTACCGCTGCCACGGCAGGGGCAATAACGAACTGTGCCGTAGCTGCCACAGATAGGGGAGAGTTATGAGGTTTCTGATTACTATTATATCCGCCCTGCTTTTATGGGGCTGTGCAAGTTCCAATGACAGCGCCGTCACTGTTGACGCCTCAGGAAAACATCAACCGGGCTGGTTGACCTCCCATGGCGCCTCATACCTGAATGATGCTTCCACCTGCGTAGCCTGCCATGGTGCAAACCTTACCGGAGGCAATTCTGGCGTCAGCTGTTCATCGACAACATTCAACGGTCAGTCCTGCCATGCTTCCCTCCCTCACCCTAAACCATGGCCGGCGCACAATCTGGCTACTAACCAGCTCAATGCATGTTCGCCATGCCACGGTGTCGGACTAGCCGGCGGGGCGGTGGCGCCGGCATGCTCCAAGTGTCACGTTTCCCTGGCACCGGGCACTGCTCCTGTGCTTGGAGCTTGCGTCAGCTGCCATTCAGCCCCGCCCAACGGTGCAATTTTTCCAAACATCTCCGGGGCACACCAGGCGCACTTGGTGCTGTCCCTTGTGAACTGCTCCGTCTGTCATACCGGTGGCGGTAGCGGAACCGCTCTGCACGGCACTGTGCTGACAGTTGCATTTCCGGCTAGCTACAATGCAAAAACAGGCGCTGCGGTGAGAAATCCGGATGGCAGTTGCGCCAATGTCAGCTGTCATGGCGGCATTGCTACCAAATCATGGCGTGGCGGCAGGATTAACCCGCTGGTGGAGTGTGACAGCTGTCACACCGCCGGGAGCGCTGCCGGTGTCCCTCAAAACAACAGCTACTACTCCGGCGAGCATCAGAAGCATCTGCAGAGTGTTGGTCTGAAATGTGTTGACTGCCACGACGTGGCAGTAGTCT
>VEOV01000282.1 GCA_012026855.1 Geobacter sp. | reverse complement strand
TAATTTGACTCCTTGATTCGATATTCTTGCAGCTACTATTTCCGCCAGATCCTTGACCACGATTGTGCCTTCGGCTCCGCCGGTCTTGATGCCATCCTCGAACATGGTGAGACAGAAGGGGCAGTTGGAGACCAGCAACGGTGCCCCGGTCTCAAGGGCCATGGCGACCCGTGTTTCGCTGATCTTGGTGCCGAGCTTTTCTTCAGCCAGAATCCGGCCGCCACCGGCGCTGCAGCAGAAGCTGTCAGCGTGATTTTCAGCCATTTCCCTGAGCAGGCCCCCCGCCTTTGCCAGCAGACTGCGCGGTTGGTCATAGATATCCAGGTAACGGCCGATATAGCAGGAATCGTGGTAGGTAAAATGGAATTTCTCCGGCTCAGCCACCAGCTGCAGCCGCTCCTCCTGCAGAAGCTTTGCCAGGAAAACCGTGTAATGCTCCACCGGAAGATCCAGGCCGAGATCGCGGTAATCGCGTCCCAGGGTATTGAGGCAGTGGGGGCAGGTGGTCACAATCTTCTTGACGTCGTAGCCCTTGATGAGCTCGATGTTCTCGGTGGCCATCATCTGGTAGAGGTATTCGTTGCCCAGCTTGCGCGCCGGTTCCCCGCAGCACTTCTCCTCCTTGCCGAGGATGCCGACCCGGATGCCGGCAGCGTTGCAGATCTTGATAAAGCTTCGGGCGATCTGCTGGTTGCGCTTGTCGAAGGAGGCGTAGCAGCCGACAAAGTAGAGGATGTCCACGTCACTGCTCTCGGCCATGATGGCCACGTCCAGCCCCTCTGCCCAGTCGCCGCGGGAGGCATAGGCGAGACCGAAGGGGTTGGCGTTCACCTCGAAGTTGCTGATGGCGGTGCGCACCTCATCACCCGGGAATGCCCCCTCCATCAGGGTAAGGTTGCGCCGCATCTGAAGGATCTTGTTGACATGCTCGATATTGGCCGGGCAGATGTCCTGACAGGCCCGGCAGGTAGTGCAGGCCCAGAGGACATCCTCGCTGATGGTCTCGCCAAGGGGGGCAGTGGGACTGTTTTCCGCAATGTTGCCGATCTCCTGGACCAGCTTCATGGGTGACAGCGGCTTGCCGGTCCGGGAGGCGGGACAGCGATCCTGGCACCGTTTGCAGCTGGTGCAGGCGTCGGCGTCGAAAACGTCCTTCCAGGAGAGGTCAGCTAATTTGGCAGCGCCGAACTGCTCACAAGTCTCATCCTCCATGTTGATGGTATCGATGGTGCCTTTCGGTTCCAGCGGCACAAAGAAGGCATTGGCAGAGGTGGTAAAAATGTGGCGCAGCTTGCTGTAGGGGATGATGCAGAAAAAGCCGAGCACAAAGGCAAAATGAATCCACCAGAAGGTCTTGTGCAGAGTGCGCAGGCTCTCATCGGTATAGCCGGACATAGCCTTGGCCACCAGCAGCCCGACCGGTGAAAACCTGGCCAGAGCAGGCTGCTGTACCAGCTCCGTTGCCGCCATCCGGGCCCCCTCGATGAGGAAGCCGGTGATGAGGATGGCAAAAAGGATGAAATGCACCCGGTAGTCGTCATCAACGATTTCGAGCCCTTCCGGCTTGATAACAAACCGGCGGATGAACAGCCCGGCCAGCATGACCAGCGCCACCAGGCCAGCCAGATCCAGCACCAGAGAGAACGCCTCGTAGAACCGGCCGGACAGAATGTTGACCTGCATGAGTGGCGTAAAGAAATCCGCCTGGAGCATTACCAGCAGCGTACCGATGAACAGTGTCAGAAACCCCCAGAAAAAGAGGGCGTGGGGCATGCCGCCGCTTTTCACCCGGAAGATCTTCTCCTGGCCGAATATGTTGGTGAGCAGGCTGTCGAAACGGTCAGTGAAGTTGCTGAACCGGTCAAGGGGCTTGCCCTGGCGGTAGAGCGCCACCCTCTTCCAGAGCCCCCAGAAAAGTACCGCCATAGCGGCTGCAGTCAGGATATACATCGGCAGCACGACACCGTGGCCGACGTTCCAGTAGATTTCGCGGGTTACTTCCATTCAGCCTCCGGGAACGTCCATATTTCCGCCATGCCGGCGTTACCTCCGGCGCTTCCTTGTGCGGGGTAGCGCTGCTACCCCTCCGCGGTCGCTTGTCGGTGCCTTGGCCTGACGAAAATCTGAACGTTCCAGAATGATACTTTTTTATTTAGCTAAGCAGCATTTTAGAGATAACGACGCGTTGGACTTCGTTGGTGCCTTCGTATATTTCAGTTATCTTGGCATCCCGGTACATCCGCTCCACTTCGTAATCGCAGATGAAGCCGTAGCCACCATGGATCTGCATGGCTTCCTTGGTGACGTAGGTGGCTGCTTCGGATGCGAGCATTTTGCACATGGCCGATTCCATGGTGTAGTTCTTCTTCTGGTCTTTGAGACAGGCGGCTTTGTAGGTCATGAGTTTGCTGGTTTCGATCCGGGCGTACATGTCAGCCAGTTTGAACTGGATCGCCTGGAATTCGCTGATGGCCTGGCCGAACTGCTTGCGCTCTTTGGAGTAGGCCAGGGCACGGTCAAAGGCGCCGCCGGCGATGCCGAGGGCCTGGGAGGCGATGCCAATCCGGCCGCCGTTGAGGGTGTCCATGGCGATGTTGAACCCTTTGCCTTCCTGGCCAAGGAGGTTTTCTACCGGAATGCGCAGGTTGTCGAAGGCGAAGGCGGTGGTGTAGCTGCCCCTGATCCCCATTTTGTTTTCGTTTTTGAGGATGGTGACTCCGGGGGAGGAGAGGTCGACGATGAAGGCGGTGATCCCTTTGTGTTTGAGGCTCCGGTCAAAGGAGGCAAAGAGGACGCCGGTGCCCAGGTAGCCGCCGTTGGTGATGAAGGTTTTGCTGCCGTTGATGACGTATTCGTCCCCTTCCCGTTTGTACATGGTGGCAGTGCCGCCGGCATCAGAACCTGCCTCCGGTTCGGTGAGGAGGAAGCAGCCGATCTTGTCGCCGGTGTTGAGAGTCGGGAGCCATTTCTTTTTCTGTTCGGGGGTGCCGAAGGTGTAGATGGGACCACTAGCCAGGGAGGTGTGGGCCGAGATGAGGACGCCGCAGGAGGCGCATGCTTTGGAGACTTCTTCGACTACTATGGCGTAGGAGAGCATGTCCAGTCCGGCGCCGTCGTACTCTTCCGGGAAGTAGCTCCCTAATAAGCCCATGTCGCTCATCTTCCTGACCAGTTCGTCCGGTATCATGTGCTGTTCGTCGATCTGCATGGCCAATGGTTTGATCTCTTTAGTGTCAAAATCCCTGACGCTGTCCTGCAGTACTTTGTGATCCTGGCTCAGTTCGAAATTCATGCTTGCTCCTCCCCCTGATATTTTGGTTAGATCCTATTTCCCTTTGAAGGTCGCTTTACGTTTATCCACGAAAGCACCCATCCCCTCTTTCTGGTCCTCGGTTGAGAAGAGCACACCGAACAGGGATGCCTCATAGCGGAAGCCGTCTTCCTTGCCCATATTGAGACCGTTGGCAATGGCGTTCTTGCTGTAGGAGACCCCCAGGCTGCCGACAGAAGCGATCAAGGCAGCGCATTCCTTTGCCTTGTCCAGCAGCTCTTCCGGGGCAAAGACCTCGTTGACGATCCCCCAGCTGGCTGCCTTGGCGGCATTAATCATCTTGCCGGTAAAGATCAGCTCATTGGCCTTGTTGGGACCGATGAGGCGGGCAAGGTTCTGGGTGCCGCCGAAGCCGGGCATAATCCCCAGGGTAACTTCGGGGAAACCGACTTTGGCCTTTTCTGATGCGTAAATGAAATCGCAGGCCAGGGCCAGCTCCAGCCCGCCACCAAGGGCATAGCCGTTGACGGCTGCAATGACCGGCTTGGTCATCTTTTCGATCAGCATCATAACCCGCTGTCCCTTGAGGCCGAACTGGTGCCCCTCATGGGAACTCATGGTGGACATTTCCTTAATATCGGCGCCGGCAACAAAGGCCTTGTCACCGGCGCCGGTGAGCACCACCGCCTTGACATCGCTGTCCAGGTTCAGTTCAAACAGGGCACACTCCAGCTCCCCCAGCACCTCACTGTTGAGGGCGTTCATGGTACGGGGGGAGTTAATGGTCAGCAGCGCAACCCCGTTATCTTTTTCAACCAGCAGATTCTTGAATTCCACGCTATATCTCCTTCAACCGAACTAGTAGTTGTAAAAACCTTTACCCGACTTGCGTCCCATGTACCCAGCATTGACCATCTTCACCAGCAGCGGACAGGGGCGGTATTTCGAGTCCTTGAAGCCGTCGTAAAGGACGTTCATGATGGCCAGACAGGTGTCCAGACCGATGAAGTCCGCCAGGGTCAGCGGCCCCATGGGCTGGTTGGTGCCCAGCTTCATCCCTTTGTCGATGTCTTCTGCCGTGGCGATCCCTTCGAAGAGGGCAAAGGCCGCT
>VEOV01000049.1 GCA_012026855.1 Geobacter sp. | reverse complement strand
GGTTGATCAATTTTACCGAAGACGGCAGCAGCAGAAGGTTGTCACTGTTCTGGCTGCCGTTCGGCTTCAACTGGAAATCAGGGGAAAGCAGCATAAAATGAAGACATTTTTCGACTTCATAGGCAAGAAAATTGTCACCTCTCTGACCGTTATCGGCGAGATGATAATTCTCCTTTACCAGACTCTGTTCTTCTTTAAAGAGGCGCCGAGAAATCTGCACAGTATTGCCACCCAGATGATGATCATCGGCTATGAAACGCTGCCGGTTGCCTCGGTCATGGCGTTCTTTGTCGGCATGGTCCTGGCGCTGCAAACTGGCGTGGAGCTCAATAAATACGGTGGTCAGAACATCATCGGCGCCATTGTCGGGCACTCCATGGTAAGAGAGCTTGGCCCGGTAATGACCAGCTTTCTGGTTGCCGGGCGCGCCGGTTCGGCCATGGCGGCTGAAATCGGCGTCATGAAGGTTTACGAAGAGATAGACGCCCTGAAGACGCTGGATATTCACCCGGTTCGCTATCTGGCCATGCCTCGCATGATAGCCTGCCTCATCTGCATGCCTGCACTGGTTGTTTATGCCGATCTGGTCGGCATTGCCGGTGGCGCTCTTATCAGCAACTTTCATCCGCAAATTTTCGTGTCATACTGGATTTACTACGACAGTATTCATGATGCATTGAAGCTGAAAGAGATTGGGATCGGTCTTATCAAGGCAGTGACTTTTGGTGGCATTATAGCACTTGTCTGCTGCTACATCGGGTTTACCACCAGTGGTGGCCCCAGGGGCATCGCCCGCTCAACCACAAGGTCGGTTGTGCTTTCTTTCATGATGATTCTTATTGCAGACTATATCCTGACAAGGTTGTTAATGTAGTTAAGAGGTTGATTATGGCTCACACTATAGAACGAAAAGTCGGTTTTTTCTTTGTGCTCGCTCTTATTTTGTTGGGAGCGATGCTTGAAATCGGCGAGAAATGGAATCCATTTGAAAAGAAAGTTCCCTACAAGACATACCTGACCACGGTCACCGGCCTGAAAATCGGCGATCCAGTAAGGCTTGCCGGTGTTAATGTCGGCAAGATCAACGCGATAACGGTGCAGGATGCCAACGTTGAAATAGCTTTCGAAGTAGCACCTGAAACAAAGATAAAAACTGATACCGTTGCCAGCCTGAGGTTGACCAACCTTCTGGGGGGGCAGTTCCTCAGCCTGTCGTTCGGCTCTCCTGCTGCACCGCCTCTTCCTGCCGGAGGTACAGTAAAGGGAAAAGACTCGGCAAACATTGATGTGATTGTCGACACTGTCAGTGATGTGGTCAAAGATGCCAAAGTACTCATCAATGATATCAACAAGAACCAGAATATGGTGATGAAGAAAATTGCCGGCATTCTTGATGACAACCGGGAGAACCTCGCCGACTCCATCAGCAACTTCAAGAGCATTACCGCAAAGATTGACCGTGGCGATGGCTCATTGGCCCTGCTTCTTAATGACAAGGAGCTGTACAAGACCCTTCAGGCAGCAGGTGGCAACATCAACTCTGTTGCTGCAAAAATCGATAAAGGTGAAGGCACGCTGGGCAAGCTGGTCAACGCCCCCTCTCTCTATACTGACCTGAAAAGCGTAATCGGTGATGTCAAGAATGGCGCTGACAACATGAACGCCGGCTTCAAGGAGATCCGTGAAATTGCCGAAAAAATTAATCGCGGTGAAGGCACCCTGGGCAAACTGGCAAAGGAAGAGGCTGTTTATAATGACATCAAGGAGACCACCAAAAACCTCTCCGAGATCACTCGCAAGATAAACAATGGTGAAGGGACTCTGGGCAAACTCATCAACGAAGACAAACTGTATCGCGATACTACCGCAACCAAGAAAAAGGTCGAAAAGGCCGCCGAAGGGATAAGTGACACAGGGCCGATATCTGTTCTCGGCAGCATAGTCGGCACACTCTTCTAATGGCTGAATTTTTTCAGGTAGTAACCGGAACTGTCATCACAAGGCCCTATGTATTCGCTTTTTTTGCGGTTTACCTTCTAGCGGCAATCCCTCACATAGGCTGGAAGCGGGTTACAATCTTCACAATAGCCGGCTATCTGGTTGCCTTCAGCTCTGAACTCGCATCCATAAACACCGGTTTTCCCTATGGCTGGTATTATTACATCGACAAGACCAGCTCCCATGAGCTCTGGGTTGCCGGTGTACCTTTCTTTGACTCAATTTCCTACGTTTTCCTGAGCTACTGCAGCTATGCCACCGCTTTATTCATCCTCTCCCCCTTAAAGAGAACCGGTCTGCATATCATTCCCCTGGAAACTGTCAGACTGCGCCGGTCGCTGGCCGCACTTCTGCTGGGGGCCCTGCTGCAGACCTATCTGGACATAATCATCGACCCTGTTGCCCTGCAGGGCGACAGGTGGTTCCTCGGCAGAATCTACGGTTACCGGGAATCCGGTTATCACTTCGGGGTACCGCTCTCCAACTACGTTGGCTGGTTTTTCGTCAGCCTGGTGATGATCTTTATCCTGCAGCGTCTGGCCGCAACAATCCGCGGTCTGAAGCCCTCTCCGCCGTCAGGGATCGGCAGTTTCCCCGGGAGTTCTCTCATCCCCCCAGCCCTGTATCTTTCTGTAATAATATTCAACATCTCCATTGCTGTCGCCATTGGCGAAATGACAATTGCCCTGTCAGGTTTTTTCGCAGTCCTGCTCCCCGTTGCCATGGCACTGCTCCTGGCTATCAGACGGATCAACCGCCACACCAGAGATGAACTTGCCGAACATCTCACAGACTTTCCCTGGTCCGCAGCCAGCAGCAGATAATCAGCTGCAGCCCCTGATCACTTTGCCATAAAGCCCAATATAGCTGGCGGCTTCCTTAGCCGGCGAGCAGTTTTCCGTAACGTACCTCAGGCCATTATGCACCAGAGTTGATCTAAGCTCAGCATCAACCAGCAAACGCTCAGCCTTGGCAAGGAAGGTCTCTTCGTCCTGATAGAGCAGCCCGTTATCTCCCTCAACTACAAGCGATCTGTTCCCCTCGATGTCCGCAGCCAGAACCGGGATTCCCAGCTGCATGGCTTCAAGCAGACTGTTGGCCATTCCCCCCTCGGAAATTGAGCAGTTAAGCACCACAGATGCATTTGCGTAAAATTCAGGCATCTTGTCGTGCGCAATTGAACCAAGCCAGCTTGCAGATGGCTCCCTATCATACTGCAGCAGGACTTCGGCTGCATAGGTACTGTCAATAATCTCGCCAGCCAGCTGTAATTTGATTTGCGGATATTTCTTTACCAGTCGGGCAAGTGGAGTAAGCGGAAAGAGGACATTTTTTACCGGTCGAAGACCGGCAGGAAGAAGAAAGATGAAATCCCCATTCTTACCAGCATGCGGCAGAGCTGACCGAATGGCAACTGCCTGGGGAATACTGCTGATTTTCTCACTATTGAGATAACTTATCAGCTTCTGTCTGAGGGTTTCCGTGAAGACAACAATTGCTGCCGCACTGCGCAGGAGTTTAACCTCGGCAGCAGAGTAGTTGTCAGCCCGGTATATGTCTGTACCTGTCATCGTGATGATAAATGGCAGATCAAGTTTGCGCGCAATATGCTGTGCCAGATTGCCACAATGAAAAGCGTGAAATGCGTGAATCAAGTCAGGCGAAAAGCTTGCCACTGCAGCAAGCAAACCGTCTATTGCATACTCTTCAAGTGAAAATATCCTTGCCGTACAACCGGCTGCTCCCAGGCTGTTACTGATGCAGGTAGCAGTCACGGCATTACCGACTGCCCTTGCAGGGCTATACGGTGAAATCAGGGCAATGCGCACCGAAAATCCCCTTTGCTGAAATATCCCGCTTAATTTACCGGCTCAAGTGTCTGTTGGCAAGCAGTGTTGCAGACGCAAAAAAGGCGGGGAAAACCCCGCCTTTTGAGAGCAGCACGAACTGAGATTAAATATCGTAGTAAAGCTGGAATTCAAGAGGTACCGGACGCATACGGACAGGATTTACCTCTGCCTCGGTCTTGTACTCAACCCACTTCTCAATAACGTCAGGAGTGAAAACATCACCTTTGAGAAGGAACTCGTGATCATCCTGCAGTGCCTGCAATGCCTCTTCGAGGCTGCCTGGAGCAGAAGGGATATGCTTCAGCTCTTCAGGTGAAAGCCCGTAGATATCCTTGTCAAGCGGCTGGCCCGGATCGATCTTGTTCTCGATACCGTCCAGACCTGCCATCAGCATGGCAGCAAAGGCTAGGTAGCCGTTGCAGGATGGATCCGGTGTACGGTACTCAACCCTTTTTGCCTTCGGATTTGAAGACATCATCGGAATTCTCAGGGAAGCTGAACGGTTACGGCTTGAGTAAGCCATGTTTACCGGTGCCTCAAACCCCGGGACAAGACGTTTGTAGGAGTTGGTGGTCGGGTTGGTAATGGCGCAGAGTGCCTTGGCGTGCTTGATGATCCCGCCGATGTACCAGAGAGCCATCTGTGAAAGCCCGCCGTATTTGTCACCGGCAAAGAGATTCTGACCGTCTTTCCAGATTGACATGTGGCAGTGCATACCGGAGCCGTTGTCACCATAGAGTGGCTTGGGCATGAAGGTGACAGTTTTGTTGTTACGGTAGGCGACGTTCTTGATGACATATTTGAACCACTGAAGCTGGTCAGCCATATCAACCAGTGAGGAGAAACGCATATCGATCTCTGCCTGGCCGCCTGTGGCAACTTCGTGGTGCTGACACTCGACGCGGATACCCACTTTCTGCAGTTCCATTACCATTTCGTTACGCAGGTCGTTCTGGGAATCAACCGGTGAACATGGGAAATAGCCTTCCTTGTGACGTGGCTTGTAGCCGAGGTTGGGGAACTCTTCACGACCTGTGTTCCAAGCGCCTTCAACAGAATCTACCATGTAGAAAGCCTGGTTCGATGAGGAGTCGTAACGGACTTCGTCAAAGATGAAGAATTCAGCCTCAGGACCGAAAAATGCGGTATCGCCAAGACCGGTAGACTTGAGGTAAGCCTCTGCCTTACGGGCAATGTTACGCGGGTCGCGGGTGTAATCTTCCTTGGTAATAGGATCGAAGATGTTGCAGATGAGGGAAAGAGTCGGAACTGCAACAAAAGGATCCATTTTCGCAGATGCAGGGTCAGGAAGCAGAATCATATCGGACGCATGAATCGGCTGCCAGCCGCGGATCGAAGATCCGTCAAAGCCCTGCCCCTCTTCAAAAGTGTCTTCGTCGAACTCTGTGATAGGCACCGACACGTGCTGCCATGTACCGATAAAGTCCATGAACTTGTAATCTACCATCAACGCGCCATTTTCTTTGGCAAACTCTACTACCTGTTTCGGGGTCATCAAAAATCTCCTTTCCGTGGTTTATATGGTGTCAGAGCGCGTCTTCTCCACGCTCTCCAGTCCTGATACGGACAACTTCCTCTACCGGAGTGACAAATATCTTGCCATCGCCGATCCTGCCTGTTTTGGCAGCCTGCTCAATTGCATCGACAACCTTTAGGACAACATCATCTGAAACAATAATTTCCATTTTGATTTTCGGGATAAAATCAACAACATACTCGGCACCACGATAAAGCTCAGTGTGTCCTTTCTGCCTGCCGAAACCTTTAACCTCTGATACTGTGATCCCCTGAATGCCGATTTCATTCAGCGACTCTTTAACTTCGTCCAGTTTGAACGGCTTTATAATAGCTTCCACTTTTTTCACGATACATCCACCTCCATCCCAATGAAAATATAGGTGCGAAATAAACACTGAACCATCTCAACTCGGTTCTCTATTGAACTAGCAATATGTTTGCCTAAACATCAGATAAAATTTTTCATTTAATTTCGATGCTTTACTCACACGACCAGAAGAATACCGGCAGGCAGCTGCTCTTTTTTTAAGCAGCAGATATGCATATTGCCTAATTTTGAGGCGAACCACTACGTAACTTCAATCCGGACAAAATTAAAGGACGCCTAATCAAACATGGCCTCCTTAGATTATCGTGTAGAAACATTTTGTCAAACTATACCTAAAGCGACATCTTTTAACAAGCCCCTGCACGGTCAGCCCCTCAACTCGTCCGTTCCCCTGATCTGGTTGACAATTATTGAGCGCTACCACCTTTTCACTTTCACTAACCAGTATGATTTGCTACTGTCAGACTCAATATAATGCTTTTCCACCAGGGACATAAACCATGCAAGAACGCTTACAAAAGATTCTCTCGGCAGCGGGCATCAGCTCAAGAAGAGCTGCCGAATCACTCATAACCGAAGGTCGTGTCACTGTAAACGGTGTAGTAATCACTACGCTTGGTAGCAAAGCCGACACAGCAACAGACAAAATCTGCCTTGACGGCAAGGCCATCACGGTTCCCCAGGCAAAAAGGTATATCCTTCTCAACAAGCCGGCAGGTTATGTCACTACACTTAAAGACCCGGACGGCAGGCCGATTATTTCCGACCTGCTCAAGGGAATTCCAGAACGCCTCTACCCTGTTGGAAGACTCGATTTCAATACCGAAGGGCTGATTCTGCTCACCAATGATGGCGAGTGGGCCAACCGACTGGCGCACCCAAGGAATGAAATCGAAAAAGAGTATTTGGTCAAAATAAGGGGTGGGTTGTCTGCAGAGCAGACCGAGCGGCTTGAAAAAGGTGTGGAACTGGACGATGGCATCACGGCACCAGCCAAAGTGACCATAATCCGTATCCTGGAAAAAAATGTCTGGTTCACCATTACCATCCATGAAGGCCGTTATCGCCAGGTAAGAAGGATGTGCGAAGCCCTGGGACTGCCGGTAGTCAAATTGAAGCGGGTCAGATACGGCTGCGTTTTACTGGGTGAACTTGGACCTGGCGAATACAGATCCCTTGATCCCGCGGAAGCCAAAGCGCTTGCCAAGGGGATGATACCGGCACAACAGATCTCACAAAAAACAGAGTCAAATCCGGCTTTCACAAAAAGTGACCATCAAAAACAGAAAAAAGGCTTGCAGCGAACTTCGCTTCGTGCTAGAAAGTAAATCCCTCGCCGAAGTGGTGGAATTGGTAGACACGCAAGATTCAGGTTCTTGTGCTCGCAAGGGTGTGCTGGTTCGAGTCCAGTCTTCGGCACCATAGGAAATCAGGGCATCCCTTTAAGGATGCCCTTTCTTATTTCAAGAGATTTTCAACAGGTAGAGAACATGACAACGCAAGCGCCAGCCTCATTCCCATATGTCATTACTGTCTCATCTGAAAAAGGTGGCGTTGGCAAAACGACCCTCGCCACTAACCTCGCCATATTTATCAAAGCCTTGAATGACAACATTCCGGTTTCCATATTTTCTTTTGACAACCACTTCACTATCGACAAGATGTTCTCCCTGAAACAACCGGCACAAGTTGGTGAGGTGTCACACCTCATCAAAGGGACAAGCGGCGCAGAACTCCTCCAGACCGGTCAATACGGGGTTGACTTCATTGCATCTTCTGACAACCTCTCCAGAGAGAAGGTGTTGATCAAGGGGCCAATGGATATTGCCAAGGCCCTGGCCTCGTCCGGCATTGGCGGAATATTGATTATTGACACCCGCCCCGACCTGGATACTCTGACCGAGAATGCACTGTATGCTGCGGACAAGGTCCTGATCCCTGTCAAAGACATGCCCAGTCTGGAAAACTGCAAAAACATCTTTGCCCTGTTTGACAAGCGTGGCATGGACAAAAAAAGCCTGGTACTGATTCCATGCCTCGTAGATGAAAGAATCAAGTTTGACGGGCTGTTTGCCGATCAGAAGAGCCTGCTGAGAGCCTTTGCCATCAACCGTGGCTACAAAAGTCATGATGTGTATTTCTCC
>VEOV01000196.1 GCA_012026855.1 Geobacter sp. | reverse complement strand
TTCGGAACGCTCCGGCCGGGTGATTGATTTTGATCAGGCGGGGAGTATGGAGAGGAAGAAACGCGAGGGCTATTTTTAGGGGAAACGCCACTTTTCCGCCCTGGCGGCGTAAGTCTTCGGCAACAGTTGTGCGGCGTAGCGTTGCTACGCCTCCGCCTGCTGCCTCGACAGCCTTGCCAGGACGAAAAATTGACGTTTCCAGAAGCGTACTCGTATGGGATGGTGGGAGTTGACAGGGAGATGTATTTGAACGCTCGAAATGAAAAACCGGTGCTGAAGTTCCTGACCTGCGGCAGTGTGGACGATGGCAAATCGACCCTGATCGGCCATCTGCTCTTCCTGACCAGTAACATCCCGGTTGACCAGCTGCAGACCCTGGAAAGCGAGAGTGCCCGCATCGGCACAGTCGGGACCGGGCTGGACTACTCATTGCTGCTGGACGGCCTGCTGGCTGAACGGGAGCAGGGGATCACCATCGATGTCGCCTACCGCTACTTTTCCGCGGCCGGGCGCAAGTTCATTGTTGCCGACTCTCCAGGCCACGAGCAGTATACCCGCAACATGGCAACCGCTGCTTCCCAGTGTGCCGCCACCCTGATTCTCATCGACGCCCGCCAGGGGATTCTTCCCCAGACCCGCCGCCATGCCCTGATCTGCGCCATGATGGGGATCCGCAACCTGCTCTTTGTGGTCAACAAGATGGATATGATTGCCTGGGATGAGGCGGTCTTCAACCGGGTAGTGCAGCAGAAGGATACCCTGGTCAGGGAACTGGCGCAGTTCGGTATTACTCTGGCAGAGCATACCATCATGCCGCTGTCGGCCCTTACCGGTGACAACCTGACGGCTGCTTCTGCCAAAACTCCGTGGTACGGCGGTAAAACACTGCTGCAGTGGCTGGCCGGAGTTGAGCCGGCATCGTGTCAGGCTGATGCTCCCCTGCGTCTGCCGGTGCAGTATGTCATCAAGGGGCAGCGGAGCAGCGACAGCTGGCAGCTGACTGCTCCGGCGGGGTTGAAAAACGCCGCCAGGGGAACGTTCCGGGCTTATGCCGGTAATCTGGTTTCCGGCACTCTGGCCGTGGGGGACGAACTGGTCGCCCTGCCTTCGGCCAGCAGGTTCCAGGTCGCGTCCATCTTTGCCGGTGACCGGGAGGTTGCCTCGGCCCAGGCCGGAACTGCCGTGGCCGTGACGGTAACCGGAGAACATGACGTGGTGCGTGGTGACCTGCTGGTGCCGGCGCAGTTCAGGGCTGAAGTCTCCGCCCAGTTCAAGGTGCGCCTTATCTGGATGGACGAAGCGCCACTCTTTGCCGGCCGGCAGTATGAATTCCATGGCGTCGCCGGTGTTGCCACTGCCGAGGTGAGCCGTCTGCGCTGCCGCATAGAGCCAGAGACCTATGGCAAACTAGCTGCCCATACTTTGCAGAAAAACGATCTGGCCGAGGCGGAACTGCATCTCTCCAGAAACGTCCCTTTTGACAGCTACGAAGACAACCGGGAGACCGGCGCTTTTATCCTGGTCGACCGGCTGACCAATGCCACGGCCTGTTGCGGCATGATCCTGCATTCCTTGCGCCGGGCCGACAATGTCCATTGGCAGAGTGAAGCGGTCAGCCGCGAGACCCGTCTGGCCATCAAACAGCAGCAGCCCCTGGTCATCTGGCTCACCGGCCTCTCAGGATCGGGCAAGTCGACCATTGCCAATGCCCTGGAACTGAGACTTAACCAGCTGGGCAAGCATACCATGCTTCTCGATGGCGATAATATTCGTCATGGTTTGAATCGGGATCTGGGCTTTACCGAGGCTGACCGGATTGAAAACATCCGCCGCATCGGCGAGGTGGCCAAGCTGATGACCGATGCCGGGCTGATTGTGATTACCGCCTTTATCTCGCCGTTCAGGGCGGAGCGGAACATTGTCCGGTCATTGCTGGCGGAGGGTGAATTCATCGAGGTTTTTGTCGACACCCCGCTGGAGGTCTGTGAGCAGCGTGATCCCAAAGGGCTTTACAAGAAGGCCCGTGCCGGACAGATACCCAACTTCACCGGTATCAACTCCCCTTACGAAGAACCGGAAAATCCCGGGCTTGTTCTCAATACGGCAGAGCTTCCCCTGGAAGAGTGTGTGGCACGGATTTTGGCAAAAGTAAGCTGAGTTGCCGGACAACGAGGATAAAAAAGCCCCTGCAGATTTATCGCTGCAGGGGCTTTTGATTTTATGGTGAGGATCTTACTTTTTCACGACATCAAGCAGCTCAACTTCGAAAATAAGGGTCGCACCGGGGAGGATCTCTCCCTGTCCCCTGTCACCATAGGCGATGGAGGCCGGGCAGACTAGCTTTGCCTTACCGCCAGCTTTCATTTTCTGAACCCCCTCAGTCCAGCATTTAATTACGTTGTTTAGCGGGAATTCGAGAGGAGTGCCCCGCTTGTAGGAGCTGTCAAACTCTTTTCCATCAACCAAGGTGCCTTTGTAGTGAACCTTGACGTTGTCTGTTGCTTTGGGTGAAGCGCCAGTGCCCTCTTTGATAGTTGTGTAGATAAGTCCTGAGTCGCTCTTCACAGCCCCTTTTTCATTTGCCGCAGTTACAAGATACTCCTTGTTAGCAGCTGCTTTTTTTTCGGCCATTGCATTTCTGCGGCTTTTTGCCAGTTCCTGAACCTTTTCGTTGTATTTCTGCATGTCAACGGCTGGAACCTCCCCTTTCACGCCGTCAGTTATGCCTGATTGTACCCATTCAAGCTCAGCTGACGACAGGGTGAATACACTGAGCTGTTTTGCAACTACCTGGCCGATGGCATAAAGGGTTTTCTGCTCCTCGGTTTCCGGCTGCTTGGCAAAAGCCGGTGCTGCTGAGAGGATTGCGGCAACTGAAGTGAGTGCTGCAATGTTTCTGATACGTTTCATCAAGGTCTCCTTTCCAGTAATTTAAGTTGGCTCAATTTTGCGATATTTTCAACGCCTGGTCAAGATCGGCGATTATGTCGCTGACATCCTCAATGCCAATGGAGAGGCGGATGAAGTCAGCGGTGACGCCGGTCGACACCTGCTCCTCTGCTGTCAGCTGCTGGTGGGTGGTGGAGGCCGGATGGATTACCAGCGATTTGGCATCGCCGATGTTGGCCAGATGGGAGAGCAGCTTGACATTGTCGATGAACTTCTTGCCGGCTTCAATCCCCCCCTTGATGCCGAAGCCGATGATGGCCCCTGCTCCTTTGGGGAGATACTTTTTCGCCCTGGCGTGATCCGGGTGGCTGGGGAGCCCGGGATAGTTGACCCTGGAAACCAGAGGATTCTTCTCCAGCCATTCGGCTACCTTCTGGGCGTTTTCCACGTGGCGTGCCACCCGCAGATGCAGGGTTTCGATTCCCTGGATGATCTGGAAGGCATTGAAAGGTGACAGACAGGCCCCCATGTCACGTAGCAGGGTCAGGCGCATCTTGAGGATGTAGGAGAGATTGCCGAGCGCTTCCCAGTAGTTGAGGCCGTGGTAGGACGGATCCGGCTCGGCCAGTTCGGGGAATTTGCCGTTGTTCCAGGGGAACGTGCCGCCGGAAACCACTGCGCCGCCGATGCTGGTACCGTGACCGCCGAGGAACTTGGTCAGGGAGTAGACGACGATGTCGGCACCGTGCTGCAAAGGCTGGAACAGGTAAGGGGTGGTGACGGTATTGTCGACCACGAACGGGATGCCGGCGTCATGGGCAACCTTGGCAATGGCTTCGAAATCATCGACATTATTCTTCGGGTTGCCGACCGACTCCATGTAGACCAGGCGGGTGTTGGCGTCAATGGCCGCCTTGACCTGGGTCGCATCGGCGGTGTCGACAAACTTCACCTTGATCCCCAGTCGGGGCAGGGTGTAGTGGAACAGGTTGTAGGTGCCACCATAGAGGAAACTGGTGGAGACGATATTCTGACCGGCACTGGCGATGTTGAGCACGGCATAGGTGGTGGCTGCCTGGCCGGAAGCGACTGCCAGGGCACCGACACCGCCGTCAAGTGCGGCCAGGCGCTTTTCAAGGACATCGGTGGTCGTATTCATCAGCCTGGTGTAGATGTTGCCGAACTCTTTCAGTCCGTAGAGGTTGGCAGCATGTTCCGAGCTCTTGAAGACGTAGGATGATGTCTGATAGATCGGTACGGCGCGTGACAGAGTTTCTGAGTCAGGGGACTGCCCGGCATGGAGGGCGAGGGTGTCAAAGTTGAATTGGTTTTCTGACATGGCAAGTTATCCTTTCAAATGAATTTTCTAAACCCTACTAAATCTGTCGACATAATTCAACTACTATTGTTGACCATTTCGGTTGTACAGCGCGGACAGTCTTTTAAGCTCATTGCTGGCGGCGTTATCGCCGTAACCGGGTGACAGCCGCCACCCCCAGTTGCCGTCGGCCACCCCCGGAATGTTCATCCGGCCGGAACTGTCAAGGCTCAGAAGATCCTGCATGGGAATAATGGCATATTTTGCCACCGATGCAAGGGCCGCTCTTGTCATTACAGCAACAACCTGCTCAGCCTGGCAGTGCAGATAGCTGCAGACCCGGTTTTTCCGGTCCTGGTCAAGGGCGGTGAACCAGCCGGCAGTGGTATCGTTGTCGTGGGTGCCGGTATAAACGACACAGTTCTGAATATGGTTGTGGGGGAGGTAGCCGTTGCTGGCGCCGCTGTCAAAGGCGAACTGCAGGATTTTCATCCCCGGGAAGGCGTAACTGTCGCGCAGTTCTTCAACCTCGCGGGTGATGATGCCAAGGTCTTCGGCAATGATGGGGAGGGGGGGGCAGGCGGCAGCGAGGGCAGCAAAGAATGCGTTGCCCGGCCCCTTTACCCAGCGGCCGTTGACGGCCGTCTTTTCCGTAGCTGGAATCTCCCAGTAGGCCTCGAAGCCGCGGAAATGATCGATCCGGAGGATGTCGTACAGCTCAAGGTCACTCCTGATCCGGGCGCCCCACCAGCCATAATGGTCATTGCCAAGGGCATTCCAGTCGTAGCGCGGGTTGCCCCCCCTCTGCCCGGTGGCACTGAAGTAATCCGGCGGGACGCCGGCTACTACCGTCGGCGCACCGCTTTCGTCAAGAATGAAAATATGCTGGTTGCACCAGACGTCGGCCGAGTCGTGGGCCACGAATATGGGCGCATCGCCGACAATCAGGATGTCCCGTTCGTTGGCGTAGCGCTTCAGCCCATGCCACTGTCTGAAAAACTGCCACTGAAGATACTTCTGCCGCCCTACATCACGTCCCAGCAGCTCGCCGTACTCTGCCAGTGCTCCGCTCTGTCGCTGGCGCAGCTTCTGCGGCCAAACGGTCCAGCTGTCGCCGCCGAAATGTTTCTTCAGGGCCATGAAAAGGGCAAAATCATGGAGCCAGAAGCTGGCATCGCAAAAGCGCCAGAACTCCCGCTTCCGCTCATCCTCCTTGGCGGCTAGAAACCGGTCGGCGGCCAGGGTCAGCAGCCTCTCTTTTGTGGCCGCAACAGCCTGGAAGTCGATCCGGTCACCCTGGGGGATCGGGACCGGTTCGCCAGCCGGGAGATCACCCTCTGAGACGAGCTGGGCAAGGTCAATGAGCAGGGGGTTGCCGGCGAAGGCGGAAAAGCAGGAGTAGGGGGAGTTGCCGCAGCCTGGCTGGCCAAGGGGGAGAAGCTGCCAGAGTGACTGGCCGGCAGCATGGAGGAAATCCACAAAGCGCCGTGCTTCAGCGCCGAAAGTGCCGATGCCTTCTTCGCCCGGCAGTGATGTGGGGTGCAGCAGGATGCCGCATCTGCGGATATCGTACACCGGTCGCCTCCAAATAGGGAAAATTAAAAATACTACAAGGAAGGTGTTTTTGAAAGTAGTTACTGTCGGCAAGCTTCTCCCTTTGCCCTCTTTCCGTAATATGCTAATCTTTTGAAACTGCTGCAAACAGTTGTCATTTGTCTACGTGAGGAGCCGCCATGAAATTCCTGCAACCGCTCTACCAACTTGCCATTGCCCTCTGGATGGGTGGCAATGCCATCTTTACCCTGCTGCTTACCCCAATTCTGTTTAAAACAGAAAGCCGTGACACGGCAGGGCGTATTGTCGGGAACCTTTTCCCCGGCTACTTCAAGTGGGGGCTTGCCTGCGGAGTCATTGCCCTTGTCTGTCGCTTTGCAGGGAACGGCTTTACAGCAAAACTGCCGGTCGCTCTGCTGCTGGTTATGCTGGCGGTGACCTCATTTCAGGCGCTCTATGTTGAGCCGAAAGCTGCGGAGCTGAAACAGAAAATCGGCTCTTTTGAGACCACTTCAAAAGACGACCCACTCAGGCAGGAGTTTGCCAGGCTGCACGGGGTGTCTGCGGTTTGCAACCTCGTGGTGCTGGCTGGCGGGGTGGTGCTGGTAGTGTTGCCATGACAGTCAACTCTTTGCTGATCAGGAGGATAGTATGAACTGGACCATCCCTGAGTTGCTGCAGTTTTCCGGCGGGTACTGGGGAGCCTGTGCACTGCACGCCGGGGTGAAGCTGGATGTTTTTTCATCGCTGGCCGACGGGGCAAAAGGCCATGAAGCGGTAGCGCAGCGCTCCGGGCTTGATGCCAGGGGGACGGCAATGCTGCTGGACGCCCTGGCGGCCATCAACCTGCTGGTGAAAGCGACTGACAGCTATGCCTTGACCCCCTTTGCGGCGGACTGTCTTGTCCGCTCTGCTCCCGGTTACCTGGGGCACATCATCATGCACCATCACCATCTGATGGAAAGTTGGGCCAAGCTCCCCGAAGCTCTCAGGAGCGGCGCACCGGTCAGGGGGAGTGTTTCTCACGGAGCCGAAGAGGAGGTCAGGGAAAGCTTTCTCATGGGGATGTTCAACCTGGCGAGCCAGCTGGCCCCCCAGATTGCCGCCAGACTGGACCTGGCTGGCAGGCGCCGGCTCCTGGACCTTGGCGGCGGGCCGGGCACCTATGCCGTGCATTTCTGTCTGCAGAATCCGGAGCTTACGGCCACCATCTATGACCTGCCGACTTCACGGGAGTTTGCCGGGAAGGTTATCACCCGGTTCGGGCTGGAGGAGCGGGTGAGTTTCCATGCCGGTGATTTCGACACCGATGGGGTGCCGACCGGATTTGACGTCGCCTGGCTCTCCCATGTATTGCACAGCGAAGGCCCGCAAGGGTGTATAAACCTGCTGGCTAAGGGTGTATCCGCCCTTGAGCCGGGTGGTCTGCTGCTGGTGCAGGAGTTCATCCTCAATGATGACAAGGATGGCCCCGTATTCCCGGCGCTCTTCTCCCTGAACATGCTGGTGGGTACGCCTGAAGGCCGCTCGTATTCGGAGCGGGAGCTGGTGGAGATGCTGACCGGGGCAGGGCTGAGGAACGTGCGGCGGCTGCCGGCAGAGCTGCCCAACGGTGCAGGGATCATGGCCGGAGACAAACCATGACCATGAAATCATCCAGTGCCAATAACAGCCGTCTGGTCTATTCTTCCGATGCCGGCCGGATCTGTCCGGAGTGCGGCAAGCCCCAGGCCGCCTGCGTCTGCCGGAAGAAGAGTGCTGCCCTGGCCGGTGACGGCGTGGTCAGGGTACGGCGGGAGAGCAAGGGGCGCGGCGGCAAAACGGTGACCGTGATCACTGGGGTGCCGCTAAATGACACTGCTGTCAAGGTTCTGGCCACTGAGCTGAAGAAGCGCTGCGGTACAGGGGGTACAGTGAAGGACGGCGTCATCGAGATCCAGGGGGATCACCGTGAACTGCTGCTGGCGGAGCTGACCTCACGGGGATACAGGGCAAAAGCTGCCGGAGGTTAGCCATGAACCGCTTCAGATATCTGCTCAATACCATGCTGCTGATGATTATCTTCCCTGCCGCCTGCAGCGCGGGGGTGAAGGAGCCGGCCGTTGCCGGGGCATTCTACCCGGATGACCCGAAAAAACTGGCTGCCGAGGTTGACGGCTATCTGGCCAAAGCTGACGCGGAGCCGGAGGAGGGGCGGCTGTTGACCCTGATTGCCCCCCATGCCGGCTATGTCTATTCCGGCTCTGTTGCCGGCCATTCCTACGCCCGGCTGAAGGGGCAGGCTATTAGCACGGTCATCCTCATCGGTCCATCTCACTATGCTTCATTCAAGGGGGCGGTCATCTATCCCGGCAGTGGCATGCGCACTCCGCTGGGGGTTGTCCGGGTGAATGAAAGCTTGGCCTCCTCCCTTGCCAGTGACCGGGACGGAGTGAAGCTTGCGGCAGACCCTTTCAGCCGGGAGCACAGCCTGGAAGTGCAGCTCCCCTTCCTGCAGAGAGTACTGAAGGATTTCACTGTCGTGCCGATTCTGGTGGGGGGGATGACCCGGGAGTCCCATCGGCACCTGGCTGACCGGCTGGCTACGCTGCTCAAGCAGGATGCACAGGCGCTGATCGTCATCAGTACCGACCTGTCCCACTACCACGACGCTAAAACAGCCGGCATAAAGGACCGGAAGGTGCTGGATGCTGTGGAGCGGCTCTCTGCCGGCGACCTGGAACGGCTCCTGACCAGTGGCGAGGGTGAGGCCTGCGGCGGCGGACCGGTGCTTTACGGCATGGCGGCGGCACGGGGCGCCGGGGCAACCGAGGCCAGGATCTATCACTATGCCGATTCCAGTGCTGCTTCCGGAGATCGCAAAAGAGTAGTCGGCTACGGCGCGGCCGGTTTTTATGCCAGGCCGCTGACTGCTGCTAGCCGCAGTGAAATCCTCAAACTGGCCAGGGAGACCGTCTTTGCCAGGGTGTCCGGCAAACCGCTCCCTGAGTGGCATGGCGAGGACAAGCGGCTCAAGGCTGATGGCGCGGTGTTTGTGACCCTCAAGGAGAAGAATGGCCGTCTGCGCGGCTGCATCGGCAGCATTCAGGCCCATACCGCTTTGCATGACTCAATCAGCCAGAATGCGGTGGCGGCTGCCACCAGGGATCCACGCTTCAGGCCGGTAAGTCCGGAAGAGCTTCCCGGTCTTGATGTCGAGGTGACGGTGCTCTCCCCCATGGAACCGGTGGCTTCCAGCAACGAGATCGAGGTCGGCAAGCATGGCGTCTACCTGGAAGCCTCGGGCAGAAGCAGCGTTTTCCTGCCCCAGGTGCCGGTGGAGCAGGGGTGGGACCTGGAGACCTACCTGAAAGAGCTGGCAATGAAGGCGGGCCTGGCAGCGGATGCCTGGAAGAGTGGCCGGCTTTACCGCTTCACTGCAGAGATAGTTCATTGACACCCCCTTACCTTTATGCTAGTTTTTCGGCATTTGTAGCCGAATAACGGCAACCCCTGACGGAGGGAAAAATGGGCAGCAAAGTACTCCTTGCCGATGACAGCGTTACCATTCAGAAAGTTGTAGGGATAATTTTTGCCAATGAGGGCTATGAGCTGACAGTGGTCGCCTCCGGCGATGCCGCCTTGGCAAAGGCCCGAGAGATAAAACCCGATGTAATGCTGATCGATGCACTCATGCCCGGCAAGAACGGTTACGAGGTTTGCAGGGAGGTCCGCCAGGATCCTGCCCTTGCCCATACTGCCATACTGCTGATGACCGGCACTTTCGAGGCGGTTGATGAAGAGCGGAACCGCCAGAGCGGCGCCGATGACTTCATAACCAAGCCGTTTGAATCCCAAATGCTTATCGATGCGACCAACCGTCTGATCGCACTGACCGCCGAGAGAGCTGCGGCTCCCAAGGCTGCCGCCGCTGCACCGGCTCCCGCTGTTGAGGCTGCTCCGGTTGTGCCGCCGGCCGCCCCGCAGGTCGATGATATCTGGGCTACCGGTTTTGATGACGAACCGGCTGCACCGGCTCCTACGCCGGAAGTCGACGTGTTCGCCATGGCTCCGGAAGCGCCCGCTCCAGTCAAGGCCACAGCTGATGACGACCTCTGGGGGGCCTTTGACATGGATGCTGCTGCAGAGCCTCCGGCAGCTGCTCCGGCTGCAGCTGCTGCATCTTCTGCAGTCATGTCTGACGACATCTTTTCATTTGATTCGACCGCACCG
>VEOV01000331.1 GCA_012026855.1 Geobacter sp. | reverse complement strand
CTCCTGGTTCTCGTCAACATAATAGCCGCCGCGCAGGGCATAAATCCGGGAGAGCACGCTCATGTCGGCGATGGAAACCAGGGCAAGCGCCAGGGAAGCGTTGAGCAGCTGGGCCAGTTCCTCTCCTGAAACCACCGGCAGCTTGACAACCGGGAGTCCTTGGGGCAGGGGGCCGACCACTGGTATGGCGCTGCCTGGGCCGGCAGCAGCGACGGCAAGGGAGGCGCCTACCACAGCCAGAAAAACGGCCGGTACTCTGGGGAACCAGCGCCTGGCTGCCAGGATCAGCGCCAGACAGGAAAACCCGAGCAGACAGGTGGCCGGATTGATCTTCCCTTCCAGAAGGGCGCAGAGCGTGGCCGTGGAAATCTGCACGGTAGTGTCACCATGAATAGTGAAGCCGAACAGTTTCGGCAGCTGCCCCACCAGCAGGCTCAGGGCGATGCCGTTCATGTAACCGTACCTGATCGGCTTGGAGAGCAGGTCAGTGATGAAGCCTAGCCTGGCGAAACCGGCGAAAATGCAGATGGCTCCGGACATGATGGCCAGGGCGGCGGCCAATGATGCCGCCTTGATTGGATCACCCATGGACAGGGGGATGATGGTTGCGGCAATCAGGGCTGTCAGGGCCGAATCCGGTCCGATGATCAGAATCCGGCTGGGGCCGAAGATTGCGTACACCAGCAGGGGGATTATGGTTGCGTACAGGCCGTAAATAGCCGGCAGGCCGGCCGCCTCGGCGTAGCCCATACCCACTGGCGCCAGCAGTGAGGCCAGCACTGCTCCGGCCAGCAGGTCTTTGCCAAAGGTGGCACTGTTGTAGTTGGCGAGCAGGGCGAAACCGGGGAGCCAGCGTCTGATTCCCCGGCTTCTTCTGTGGCGTATCATCGGGCTTTCAGCCGGCATTGGCACCCTCGCTCATGGCAGTGTTATTCCAGATGGATCTGTTATTATTGTGCGTCGAACATTAGTAACTTGCAACTTAATTAATTATAAAATCTCAAGGGTTAGGCATAAGGATTACCAAAAAAACTGTTTACTTTTTGAAGAAATGCAGTTAAAGTCTAAAAAGATGTTATTTGTCGTATTAGCCATATTTAAGGCGAGGCGGCTTTCCCTTCAATGTATATCTCAATTCACTGCCGTATTCTGACCACAACAAACTTCATTCAGGCTTCGGCAACAAGGGAGGTCGCTCTTGCTCGCGACTAACAAAATCCAGGTCACGCTGTTCGACCTGGTAACAAGCCTTTCAGATGTTACCGATCTGGTCAATCCTGCCCTGGACGATCACCATAAAAAGGTCGCCTATATTGCCTACAGTCTGGCCCACGAAATGGGCCTTGCCAAGAAGGACTGCTGTGAACTCCTCATGGCAGGCATGCTCCACGACATTGGTGCCCTCTCTCTGCAAGAGAAAATGAATGCCCTGAATTTTGAAGCTGTCGCACCCCATCGCCACGCCGAAGCAGGTGGCTTTCTACTCAAAACATTCCTTCCTCTTGCCGGGATCAGCGAAATGATCACTTTCCACCACGTTCCATGGGGATGCGGCAAGGGGCAAGTCCATGACGGCCGGGAAGTGCCCATGGCATCACACATCCTCCACCTGGCTGACCGGGTAGCGGTTCTCTTGAAAAAACCGAAAAATGTTTTCGGCAATTCGCCAGAACTGATTCGCAAGATAGAGTCCAGGAGGGGCGATACGTTCATGCCCGAGGCTGTCGACGCTTTCCTTGCGCTCTCCAAGAAAAGCTATTTCTGGCTGGATCTGACCTCCCGCTCCCTGAGTGCGCTCTTGCGCCGGAAAGTCAGGGTTAAAACTGTTGATCTGGATCTGGAGGGGATTGGCAGCCTGGCGCAGGTCTTTTCCAGGGTTATCGATTTCCGCAGCCCGTTTACCGCCACCCATTCCAGCGGCGTTGCCACCATAGCCGAGGCCATGGCCGAGGCGATCGGCTACTCTGAGAGTGAATGCGGCATGATGAAAATCGCCGGCTACCTGCATGATCTCGGCAAACTGGCCGTACCGGCGGAAATCCTTGAAAAAGCCGCCCCGCTCACCAAGCAGGAAACCAATATTGTCCGTAGCCACCCCTTTTATACCTACCGCGCCCTGGAACATATCGAGGATTTTGATACCATTATCAGGTGGGGAGCATTTCATCATGAGACTCCCAGTGGTGGCGGCTATCCGTTCAACATCTCCAAGGACGAGCTTCCCCTTGGCTCCAGGGTGGTAGCAGTGGCCGATGTCTTTACGGCCATAACTGAAAACCGGCCTTACCGCAAGGGGATGGACGCCGATCAGGCAAAGTCGGTGCTTAAGGGGATGGCCAGCTCTAACCAGCTGGATCCGAAAATTACTGCTCTCCTGATACACAACTATGGAGAGATGAACACCAAGAGAGAAAAGGTGCAGGCCGATCTGACCGGTGTCTACACCGATATGCACAGCCACCTGAACAGCTTTTACTCCGGCACCCGGCCGAATTGAGCTTAATTCAAACTGTAAGGAGCATTAGACATGGCCACCGAATGGAATAAAAACCTGGAAACCGGCAACATTAACATCGACAATCAGCACAAGGAACTGTTCAGAAGATTCGACTGCCTGATGGAAGCCTGCAATCAGCGTAAGGGGAAGGAAGAGGTTCACAAGGTGCTCCTCTTTCTGGGGGACTATGTCAGAACCCATTTTGCCATGGAAGAAGAGCTGCAGCGCAGCCACAACTATCCCCACTACCCGGCTCACAAGGAGCAGCATGTGGGCTTTATCAGGGATCTGGAGAAGCTGGAACAGCAGTTCGATCAGGAAGGGGTAACTCTCGGGCTGGTGATTCAGACCAACCAGCGGATGGTCGACTGGCTGATCAACCATATCTTCGGCAAGGACAAGGACCTGGCCGCCTACCTGCGCGCCAACGCCTAACATTGGTCCGGGCGCCGCTGGCAATGATCCGCGGCGCCATGTCAAATCGTCTGATCGCTAAAGGGCCTTCTCAATGGCCTTGCAGAGGCTCTTCAGAATCTTGATCCGGGCAAAGTTCTTGTCATTGGCCTCCACCAGGATCCAGGGGGCAATTTCACTGCTGGTCCGGT
>VEOV01000344.1 GCA_012026855.1 Geobacter sp. | reverse complement strand
GGAGCTGCTCGCTGTTATCGGCGGCTATGAAGTTATAATTACCCGCAGCGGCACAACTGTTGACAAGGAGCTGCTGGATGCGGCCACGAAGCTGAAGATGGTTGCCAGGGCTGGGGTCGGTATCGATAATGTGGATGTGGATTATGCCAGCAGCCGGGGGGTAATCGTTGTCAATGCTCCCTTCGGCAATACCAATAGCGCAGCCGAGCATACCCTGGCGCTGCTGCTTTCTGTCTGCCGCAATGTGACCAAGGCCAACGCCTCCCTCAAGTCAGGGGAGTGGAAGAGGGCGCCCTTTACCGGCGTCGAGCTCAAGGGGAAAACAGCCGGTGTCATCGGTCTCGGCAAGGGCGGCGGCCGGGTTGCCACCCGTCTCAAGGCATTCGAGTGCGAGGTGCTGGCCTGTGATCCCTACATTTCGGTGAAGCGGGCCCATGACCTGGGTGTCAAGCTGGTCTCCCACGATGAAATCTACAAGCAGTGCGACATTGTCACCGTGCACACGCCGCTCAACGAAGAGACCCGCGACATGATCGGCGCCAGGGAATTTGCGCTGATGCAGGACGGCGTCATCATTCTAAATGTCTGCCGTGGGGGGGTCATCAACGAGGATGCACTCCTGGCAAACCTGAAGAACAACAAGATCAGCCTAGCAGCCATTGACGTCTACAGCGTTGAGCCGCCAAAAACCGATACGCTCAAGGAGCTGATTGCCCAGCCGCAGCTGATCGTGACACCCCACCTCGGCGCCAATACGGTTGAGGCCCAGATCATTGATGCCGTGGATGTCTCCAAGGAGATTCTCAACTATCTGGATGAGCAGCCGCTGGAAAATGCCGTTAATATTCCTCGCTTCGATATGGCTTTGATGGAGCAGATGCGGCCGTTCATGAACCTTATCAGGGTAATGAGCGATTTTGCCATCCAGTTGGTGGAGAAAAACCCGGCCAAGGTGATTTTCGGCTACACCGGCCAGATTGCCCATTACGACTGTTCCCCACTGACTGTTTTCGGCCTGTCGGCTCTGCTCAACCGGATGGTTGAACAGGATGTCAATATGGTCAATGCTTCTCTCATCGCCGATCAGATGGGGATTGTGGTCGACGAGAGCAAGTCGACCCTGTCCGACGCCTTCTCCAACCTGGTCACCCTGGTAATCGAGAATTCTGACGGCAAGCGCCGCCTGATTGCCGGCACCCTCTTCGAAGGGAAGCCTCGTATCGTAAGGTTGCGCGACTACACCATGGACTTCAGCCCGGAAGAGCATATGCTGCTGATTCATTACGGCGACCGTCCGGGGATGATCGGCAAGATCGGCACCATCATGGGTAAACATGACATCAATATCGCTTCCATGAATCTGGGCCGGAGCGAGAAAAAAGGGGAGGCCATGGTTATTCTGTCCCTGGATTCAGCTGTGCCTCCGGCAGTTGTCCGGGAAGTTCAGGAGTCGACGGAGGCTTCATTCATCAAGGCTCTCCATCTGCCCAAGTAATACCTGAAGCGGGAATCGGTCTGCCGGGCAGATTTGACATCCAAGGGGCGTACACTTAGTCATGAAGCAGAAAATCCTTATTGCTGATGATGATACGTCGTTGCGCCGGGTGCTTGAGTACAACCTCACTGCCGCCGGGTATGATGTTACTGCCGTGCCCTCTGCTGAAGAGGCGCTGGCAGTTTTCAGGGAGTTGTCTCCCGACCTGGTGATCACCGACATGAAGATGCCGGGGATGGATGGCATGCAGCTCCTGCAGAAGCTGAAAGCTATCTCTCCGGAGCTGCTGGTAATAATGATTACTGCCTTCGGCACGGTCGACATCGCTGTGGAGGCGATGAAGGCAGGCGCCTACGATTACATCACCAAGCCTTTCAATCGCGACGAGCTGCTGCTTACCGTAGCCAAGGCGCTCCAGTTTACCCGCCTTTCCGAAGAAAACCGGCAACTAAAAAGTGAACTCTCAGATCGCTCGGATTACCGGGTAATTGTCGGTTCTTCCCCTTCAATGGCAAAAGTCTTCCAGGTGATTGACAAGGTGTCGGCCACTGACGCTTCTGTACTTATTACCGGTGAATCAGGCACCGGGAAAGAGCTTGCCGCCAGGGCTTTACACAAGCAGAGCCAGAGAAGCGGCGCTCCTTTCATTGCGGTGAACTGCGCGGCTATTCCGCGCGACCTGCTGGAGAGTGAGCTGTTCGGCCATGTCAAAGGGGCATTTACCGGCGCAATAAAAGATATATCCGGGCGGTTCGAGCAGGCTGACGGCGGGACAATTTTCCTCGATGAAATCGGTGAGCTGCCGATCGAGCTGCAGCCGAAGCTTCTCCGGGTGTTGCAGGAGCGCACCGTCGAGCCTGTTGGCGGCGGCAGGCTGAAGAAGTTGGATATCAGGGTCGTTGCCGCTACCAACCTTGATATCGACAAGGCGCTGGAAGAGGGGAAATTCCGGGAAGATCTCTACTACCGGCTGGCAGTTATCCAACTGCATCTTCCTGCCTTGCGGCAGCGCCCTGACGATATCCCGGTGCTGGTAAGGCATTTCTGTGAGAGATCCGGAGCAGCTGGCGTAAGGTTTGAAAGGGATGCCATGAGTGCCCTGCAGGGCTACCAATGGCCCGGCAATGTGCGTGAACTGGAAAACGTCATAGAGCGGATCCTGATCATGCGTGACAGTGACACCATTACTCTTGGCGATATACCGGAAAAGCTGCTCAGGCGTGACAACTCCGGCAGCAATTCAGTAATCAATCTCCCCAGTGAAGGCTATCCTCTGGAAAAACTGGAGCGGGAAGTGGTTGTAGAAGCCCTGCGGCGCAACGGCTGGAACCAGACCGCCGCCGCCCGGTTCCTCAGTATTCCCCGCCATACCCTCATTTACAGAATGGAAAAATACTCCATCGAACCCGGGGATGCGGATCAGGTCCTATGATAATGCGTTACCGCTGCCTGCTGCTGTTGTCTGCTCTGCTCATTTTCAGTTCATACCCCATGGCGGCATTTGCCGCCACTAGTCGCGTTGAAGCTTTCTCAATTTTCGAGACCTTACAGAAGAATCCCCTGGTTGCCAGCTTCCCCGAGGAGTACCGGAGTTTCTACGATACTTTTGCCTCGGCAGAACTGCTGTTCGCTGACGGTACGGTCAAAGAGGCAGAGGATATTTTCTCCCTGGCTGCGCTAAAAGGGAACCTGCTCTTAAGTCGTATCAGGGAGCTTGAAAAGAGCCAGCAGCCTCCACAGCCACCGAAAGCTGCGGTGTTGTCCTCTTTCAGCTCTGCTCTTAAGCCTTTGCCGGTTCCCCCGCTGCCGCCGGTTGTGGAG
>VEOV01000147.1 GCA_012026855.1 Geobacter sp. | reverse complement strand
GCCCTGGACGCTGCCATTTTCATAACAATTGCAGAGAGTTCCTCTGCCGAAGCCGTCTTCACCTCGGTCTTGAAAGCCCTGCTGAACTGCTTTCTCTTCACTGCCGCTTCCAGGCAACTGCTGCGGAAACAGGTGTAAGCCCCCCTGCCGGGCAACTTCCCAGCAATATCAGGGGTCGGATTGCCTTCCGGGTCAAGCACGAAACGAAGCAGTTCTTCTTTCGGCTTTACCTCGCGACACCCCAGGCAGCTTCTGAGCGGCTCACTCTTGGCCAAAATCAGATCTCCTGCTCTGCCGGAGCCTCCGCAGTTTCGACAGCTTCGACAGCCTCAGCCGCCTCTGCCTCTTCCTCGGCAGAACCGTCAAAAGAGGAGTACTGCAGCAGTTCTGCCTCAGCCTGACGGGTCTCACTCTTGATATCGATCTTCCAGCCGGTCAGCTTGGCTGCCAGGCGGACATTCTGGCCACGCTTGCCAATGGCAAGGGAGAGCTGGTCGTCGGGGACAATAATCTCCATGGAGCGATTTTCGTCTTCCACGAAAACCTTGGAAACCGCTGCCGGCGACAGGGCATTACAGGCAAAGCGGGCAACGTCCTCGGTCCAGGGGATAATATCGATCTTCTCACCGCGCAGCTCGGAAACCACATTCTGGACGCGGCTGCCTCTCATACCGACGCAGGCGCCGACCGGATCGACATCACCATCATTGGAGTAAACCGCAATCTTGGCGCGGCTCCCCGGCTCACGGACAACATTGATAATCTCGACGATCCCTTCGGCAACTTCCGGCACCTCGGCTTCGAACAGCTTGGCCAGCATCTGGGGAGAAGTGCGTGACAGCAGGATCTGCGGCCCCTTGGGGGTCATCCTGATATCGGTGATGAGCGCCTTGATCCGGTCACCCTGACGGTAAACCTCACGGGGAGCCAGCTCCTTGTGGGACAGTACCGCCTCGACACGGCCGAGATCGATGATGATGTCACCCTTCTCGAAACGGCGTACCAGTCCGTTGATCAGTTCGCCGACACGGTCCTTGAACTCGTTGAAAATTGTCTCCCGCTCAGCTTCACGGACACGCTGAATGATGACCTGCTTGGCAGTCTGGGCAGCAATCCTGGAAAACTCGCTGGACGGCATCTTCATACCGATCTCGTCACCGATTTCAACCTCGGGATCTTCTTCCCTGGCCTCTTCGAGGGTAATCTGGCGGTAGGAATCCTCAACCTCGGCAACGACCTCAACGTACTCGAAGAGTTCGACTTCGCCGGTCTCATGATTGAACTGCGCTTCAAGGCTCCGCGTGTTGCGGAACTTCTTGTTGGCAGCAGAGAGGACAGCCTGCTCGATCGCCTCGATCACAATCGCCTTGTCGATGCTCTTTTCTTTGACTATCTGGTCAATGATATGTTTGAGGTTGAGATTTGTTTCCACTTGGTATCTCCTTACCGGTTTCTTTAATAAATCAGACTCTATATTTCAAATTCGAGATTTGCTTTGGCTATCTTGTCAAACGGCAGTGCAGCAGTCTGCCCCTCGCGCAGCTTCAGGGTCACAACACCATCACTGCACCCCAGCAGATCCCCGAGGAAGGTCTTCCTCCGGTTGCCGGCATCATCGGCCACCATCTCGAAGGTGCGGATCTTTACCAGCCGGCCGGCATAACGTTCATAATCGGCAGGCTTGGTCAGGGGGCGATTCAAACCTGGAGACGAAACTTCAAGGGTGTAGTGGCAGGCAATAACCTCTTCCACATCGAGCAGTTCGGAAAGCTCACGGCTGACATCAGCGCAATCGTCAAGCATTATCCCGCCCGGCTTGTCTATGTAAAGCCGCAGCACCATGCCATGCCCCTCTTTGCGGAATTCGAGCTCTACCAGCTCAATCCCGAGGGAATCCAGCAACGGCTGGGCAATCTCTACTATCTGCTCTTTTACGTCTGCTTTTGCCATTTGCGTTTAACCATAAAAAAAAGTGAGCCGGAAGAGCTCACTTTTTAGTAGTGAACATTAAGATGTACAGTATTCATTACACTCAGCCGGACAAAAATGCAAGGTATTTTTCACAGCGGATTTCACAGCTTGACACTTCCGGCGGTTGCGTGTACTTTTACGCGTTCAAGTTGCTGTATTTTCAATACTAACCGACCGAAACCGGAGGTATTTAGTGACCTTTCAAGACCTTATCCTCTCCCTGCAAGGGTACTGGGCAAAACAGGGGTGCGTTATCCAGCAGCCCTATGATACCGAAAAAGGGGCCGGAACTTTCAATCCGGCAACCTTCCTGCGCGTTCTGGGCCCTGAGCCCTGGAATGGCGCCTACGTTGTACCGGCACGCCGCCCGACCGACGGCCGCTACGGTGAGAACCCCAACCGGCTGCAGCACTACTACCAGTTCCAGGTCATCATGAAGCCGAACCCGGCCAACATCCTCGACCTTTACCTCGGTTCGCTGAAAGAGTTCGGCATCGACCCGAACAAGCATGATATCCGCTTTGTGGAAGACGACTGGGAGTCACCGACTCTCGGCGCCTGGGGACTGGGCTGGGAGGTCTGGCTGGACGGCATGGAGATCACCCAGTTCACCTACTTCCAACAGGCCGGCGGCATTGATCTGAAACCGGTGGCCGGTGAAATCACCTACGGCTGTGAGCGGATCGCCATGTACCTGCAGGGGGTTGACAACGTCTACGACCTGGAGTGGGTCAAAGGGGTCAAATACGGCGACATCCACCATCAGACCGAAGTAGAGTTTTCAACCTATAATTTTGAAGAGGCCAACGTAGCGCTCCTGCTGGAGTCGTTCAACAACTTCGAAAAGGAGTGTATCCGGCTGATCGAGAAGAACCTGGTCTTCCCGGCTTACGACTTCGTCATGAAATGCTCCCACACCTTCAACCTTCTGGACGCCCGGGGCGCCATATCGGTAACCGAGCGCGCTTCCTACATCGGCAGGGTGCGCAACGTGGCAAAACTCTGCGCCGAAGGGTATGTCCGCCAGAGAGAGCGACTCGGCTTTCCGATGCTTAAGGGGGGGTGCTGATCATGAGCAAGGAACTTTTTCTGGAAATTGGCACGGAAGAGATTCCCGCAGGCTTTCTGCCCAAGGCAATGGCCGACATCGAGGCCTTGATTCGCAAAGAACTGGAAAATGCACGGCTTGGCTGCGGTGAAATCAAGACCCTGGCAACCCCGCGCAGAATGGTGCTCTACGTGAGTGGACTCCCCTCGCTGCAGCCCGATGCCGAGATTACTGCCATGGGCCCAGCCAAAAACATCGCCTATGGCGCTGACGGCAAGCCGAGCAAGGCTGCCGAGGGCTTTGCCCGCGGCCAGGGGGTTGATGTCGCCTCCTTGCAGCTGGTCTCCACCGATAAGGGGGAGTACGTCGCTGCCGTGAGAAAGGAGACCGGCCGCCCGGTGCACGAACTCCTGTCCGAAATCCTGCCCCGCCTGATCGGCAAAATCCCCTTCAAGAAGTCCATGCGCTGGGGTGATTTCGACGTCCGTTTTGCCCGCCCCATTCACTGGATTGTGGCGCTGTTCGACGGCATTGTCGTACCGTTTTCCTTTGGTCCGATCGAAAGCGGCACCATCTCCCGCGGCCACCGTTTCATGGGGAACAGCACCTTCCCGGTAACCGGCTTTAACCAGTACCTGGAGGAGTGTGAGCGGCATTTCGTTATACCTGACCCTGAGAAACGCAAGGAAATCATCCGCCGCGAGATTCATCGTGTTGCCAAAGTAGCCGGCGGCCAGCTGCTGCCCGATGAGGGGCTGCTCGATGAAGTAACTTACCTGTGCGAATATCCGAGCGCCGTGCACGGCACCTTTTCACCGGATTTCCTCAAGGTGCCGAAAGAGGTGCTCATCACCTCCATGCGGAGCCACCAGCGCTACTTCTCGGTGGTTGATGACAGCGGCAAACTGCTGACCTGCTTCATCACCATCACCAACGCCCTGTCGGAAGCCCCGACCGTGGTAGTCAAGGGGAACGAGCGGGTACTGCGTGCCCGGCTCTCCGACGCCAGGTTTTTCTTTGAAGAGGATCAGAAGATCCGGCTTGAAGAGCGTGTCGAATCCCTCAAATCGGTGGTCTACCAGCAGAAACTCGGCACCTCCTTTGAAAAGATGGAACGGTTCCGGACATTGGCCGAAGGGCTGGCTGACCAGCTTAACCCGGGTGTAAAAGCCAAAGTCGCCCGTGCAGCCTTCCTCTGCAAGGCAGACCTTGTCTCCGGCATGGTAGGTGAGTTCCCCGAAGTTCAGGGGATCATGGGGCGCGAGTATGCCCTGCTGCAAGGTGAAGATGGCGAGGTAGCCAACGCCATTGCTGAGCACTATCTCCCCACCCAGGCTGGTGGCGACCTGCCGGCTTCAGACATCGGCGCCTTTGTCTCCATTGCCGACAAGCTGGACACCATCTGCGGCTGTTTCGGTGTCGGCCTTATCCCCACCGGTTCGGCCGACCCTTATGCCCTGCGGCGCTCGGCCCTGGGGATCATCAACATCATCCTCGACCGTGAGTACAAGCTCTCCCTGAGCGACATGACAGACTCGGCCCTGAAACTGTTGGCAGCCAAGCTGACCAGACCCGCAGCCGAAGTAAAGAGTGACCTGATGGAGTTCTTCCGCGGCCGGTTTGTTAACCTGCTTGCTGATCGCTACCCGACCGATGCGGTAGACGCGGCAGTGGCAGTCGGCTTTGATGATCTGGTTGACACGGTCGAGCGAATCGGCGCACTGGCCGCCTTCAAATCCCGTCCTGATTTTGCCGAACTGGCCGTTACCTTCAAGCGGGTTGGCAATATCGTCAAGGAAGGGGTCGATGCCAAAGTCGACCACAACCTGTTCGAGGACCCGGCTGAAAAAACCCTTGCCACGGCTGTCGACTACGTCACCCGCTCGGTTGCAGCAGCCACCGGCGTCAGGGATTATGTTGCCGCACTGACTGAAATAGCCTCCCTCAGGGGGGACGTTGATCAGTTTTTCGACAAGGTAATGGTAATGGCGGAGGACGAGAGCATCAGGAATAACCGGCTGGCGCTGTTGACCGCCATCTCCAGACTTTTCGGCGGCATTGCCGACTTTGGTAGAATTTCAGCCTGACGTCGCAACAAGCAATCCCCCCTACATAACCGCTTCAGCCCGGCTGATACATTCAGGACAGACAAAACAGCCGGGCTGAAGCCCCACCGACACACAAATAATTTCACCAACAAATTCAGCACGTTCAAGGCGCCTCAGGTCAAAATCTTTTAATTTGCCTTGTTGTGCAATATTTTGTATAGAATTAATAGGCATACAAATTATTTTGAGGTTTCTGCCATGCACAAACTCGGTAACAAGTTCATGGTTGCCGAAATCATGGATAACATCAGAAGGGTCTTCCAGGTTGTCAATGAGCAATCGAAGAAGGTCGAAAAAGAGACCGGTCTGACAGGCCCACAGGTCTGGGCGATCAAGGTGATCGCTGCCGAGGGGACTATCAGGATATCTGATCTCGCCGGCAGAATGTACCTGCATCCGACTACGGTAGTCGGCATTATAGACCGTCTTGAGAAACGCTCCCTTGTGAACCGGGTTCGCTCCAGGGAAGACCGGCGGGTAGTGGACGTAACCCTCACCCCTGAAGGGCTCCAATTGGTGGCAAACTCCCCGGAAGTAGCCTCGAACAAGATCACCCAGGGGCTAAAGTCGCTGAACACCCCTGAGTTGACCATCATCTATCACGGTCTTGACAAGTTGACCAGGATACTGGACGCAACAGATCTTCCGCCGGCACTGATCGGCTCAACTGAAATAAATCTGCCGAAAACAAATAAACGTGACGTCAAAGGGACTGACTGATGAAGAGATTCAACTTTAATAACTGGCTCCCGAAATCCGTTGAGGCCCTGGCGAACTACAACGGCAAAACCTTTGCCGCCGACCTTACCGCCGGGCTCACCGTAGGCATGGTGGCGCTGCCGCTGGC
>VEOV01000006.1 GCA_012026855.1 Geobacter sp. | reverse complement strand
GGGCCATGATCACCAGCGGGGTGGTGAAGTCCTTGAACCAGGCGACCACCAGGATGTAGATCAGCACCATGACCGCGGCAAAGGCGATCCCCAGGTCGCGGAAGACCTCGTAGGTGATGTGCCACTCCCCGTCCCATTTCATCCCCAGGTGATCTTCAGACCAGGGCTGGCGCGAGGCCAGGATTTCGATCTTTTGGCCGAGCCCTTTTTCCAGCGCCTTGATCTTCGGCTGCAGCGCCAGGATCGCGTAGACCGGGGCCTCGATCTTGCCGGCCACATCGGCCGTGACGTAGACCACATCCTTGAGATTTTTCCGGTAGAGGGTCTTGGCTTCGCTGCCCGGCACCTCTTTGACCAGTTCCGACAGAGGGATGCCCCCCTTGCTGCCGGGGATGGTTATGGCCGCGAGTGAGCCGAGGGCGCTCCGCTGGGCCACCGGCAGGCGCAGGTTGATGGCCACAGCCTCCCGCTCTTTGGGGAGATGGATCAGGCCGGCATTCTGCCCCCCCAGGGCAATGGCCAGGGTCCGGGCAACCTCTTCCACTGATACTCCGGACAGGGCGGCCTTCTCCCGGTCAACCACGAAAGAGACCTTCTGCTGGTCGTCCTCCCGGTACCAGTCGACATCCACCACCCCGTCGGTTTTTTTCAGGATCTCTTTGATCTTGTCGGCGAGCCCGGCCCGACTGCCATCATTCGGCCCGTAAACCTCGGCCACCAGGGTGGAGAGTACCGGCGGCCCGGGGGGAATCTCGGCCACCTTGACCCGGGCACCGTATTTGTCGGCAATGGCTTTCACCAGCGGCCTGATCCGCTTGGCCGTGTCGTGGGACTGGTCCTTGCGTTCATCCTTGTGGAGCAGGTTCACCTGGATATCGGCCAGGTTGCTCCCCTTGCGCAGGTAGTAGTGCCGCACCAGGCCGTTGAAGTTGAACGGCGCGCTGGTGCCGACATACATCTGGAAATCGGTCACTTCCGGCAGGCTGCGCAGGGCATCCCCCATCTCCCGGGTAATGCGGGCGGTCTGCTCCAGGGGGGTGCCGTCCGGGGCGTCGATGATCAGCTGCAGCTCGTTCTTGTTGTCAAATGGCAACATCTTGACCGTCACCGCCTTGAAGAGCAGCAACGAGCAGGAGAGCAGCAGCAGAGCCACCACCGAGGAGAGGAAGCCGTAGCGGAATTTCTTTTCGTGGATCAACCGCCCCATCCAGTGGCGATAGAAGGCGGTCAGCTTCGAATCATCCACCTCTTCCGCCGCGCCGTGATGGGACTCCCCCTTCATGAAGCGGTAGGCGAAATAGGGGGTGACGATGAAGGCGATGAACATGGAGAGCAGCATGGCCATGCTGGCGCCGACCGGGATCGGCCGCATGTAGGGCCCCATCAGGCCGCCGACAAAGCCCATGGGGAGGATGGAGGCAATGACCGCAAAGGTGGCCAGCACCGTCGGGTTGCCGATCTCGTCGACCGCCTTGATCGCCGCCTCCAGCGGCTTCAGTACCGTGGTGGTAAAGTAGCGGTGAATATTTTCCACCACCACAATGGCATCATCCACCAGGATGCCGATGGAAAAGATCAGGGCAAAGAGGGTGATCCGGTTGAGGGTGTAGCCGATCAGGTAGAAGATCAGCATGGTCAGCGCCAGGGTCACCGGAATGGCGATGGCGGCAACCGCTCCGGCGCGCCACCCCATGAACAGGGCGATGAGGATGGTAACCGAGATGGCGGCCAGGAACATGTGAAAGAGCAGTTCGTTGTTCTTCTCTTTGGCGGTTTCTCCGTAGTTGCGGGTCACCGTGACCTGCACATCGGCCGGAATCACCTTACCCTGCAGCGCCTCGACCTTTTTGACCAGGTCCTCGGCCACCCAGGTGGCATTGGCCCCTTTGCGCTTGGCCACGGAGACGGTGACAGCCGGATAGTCCTGGGTGACACTCCCCTTCAGCCCCCTGGTGGCGGCCGCCTTGCCAAGGGACATGAACAGGTAGTTCTCCGCCTCGGCCCCGCTGTCGGTGACCTGCGCCACATCGGCCAGGTAGACCGGCTTGCTGTTGTGCACCCCGACCAGCAGGCGCTTCAAGCCTTCGACGCTGTTGATGAAACCGGAGCTCTCCACCAGGATGCTGTTGTTGCCCGCGGTGAGGGCACCGGCAGTAAGGGAGCTGTTCCCCTTGTCCAGGGCGGCGGCCACCTGCAGCGGCGAGAGTCCGTAGGCAGAGAGCCTGGCCGGATCGAGTGCGACCCGCATCTGGCGGGACAGGCCGCCGATAACCGTGGTTTCGGCGCTGTTGTCGCTCTTCTTCAGTTCATCGGCCACTTCCAGGGCAAGGGAGCGCAGGGTGGCATGGTCGTAGCGCTCCGACCAGAGGGTGAGCGCCAGGATCGGCACGTCATCGATGGAGCGGGGCGATACCAGCGGCTCGCCGGCGCCCGGCGGCAGCAGCGGTCGGTTGCTCATCACCTTGTTGTAGAGCTTGACCAGGGACTCTTCCATCTGCTGCCCCACCAGGAAGCGGACGGTGATGATCCCCATACCGGGACGGCTCATGGAGTAGAGATACTCGACCCCCTTGATCTCCCAGAGCTTGGCCTCGAACGGCTTGACCACCCGCTCCTGCACCTCCTGGGGTGAAGAGCCGGGGAGCGGCAGATAGATGTCCACCATCGGCACGGAGATCTGCGGCTCCTCCTCCCGCGGGGTCATCTTGATGGCGAACAGGCCAAGGAGCAGCGCCGCCGCCACGATCAGCGGGGTCAGTTTCGAGTCTATGAAGTAACGGGCAACTTTGCCGGCAAATCCCAGGTTCTGCATCGCTTACTCCACCTTCGCCCCTTCGAGCAGCTTGTCCAGCCCGGACACGGCAATTTTTTCACCGGCGGCTATGCCTGAAGTTATCTCCGTCAGGTCGGCACTGCTCCTGCCGGTCTTGACAATGCGCAGCCTGGCTATATTGGCGCTGTCAATCACCCAGAGATAGGTGATGGCGCCCCGCTCGACGATGCTTTTCTTCGCTACGGAAATCCGCTCGACAGCGGCCCCCACCGGGATTGCCCCCTTGCCGAACATCCCCGACTTGAGCCCTTTCATTGCCAGCGGCACCTTGGCGGTAAAGGTCCTGCTGGCCGGATCGGCCGACGGGACAATCTCGGCAATTGTTGTTGCCACAGTGCCGGCCACGGCATCAAGGGTGACGGTGACCGGAGTCCCGGGGCGCACCTTGGCCACGGCCGATTCGGGCACGGCCAGTTCCAGCTGGTAACCGCTTTCATCCTCCAGGGTAAAGACCGGCTGCCCTGGGAACACCGTTGCCCCGAGGTCAGCTGTCCGGGCCGTGATGATCCCGGCAATGGGGGCCGTCATCCTGGTGTAGTCGGCCATGGCGCCGGCAGACTTGGCCTGCTCCTGGGCCTGCTTGAGCCTGGCCTGCGCCCGGGCGACACCCTGCAGAGCCAGCTCCTTCTCGGTCTCCTTAACTTCAAACTCCTGGCGGCTGACAACATCACTCTTGAAGAGATTTTTGTAGCGCTCGAACTGGGTCACGGCGAGATTTTTCCGGGCAACAGCCTCGTCCACAGCCCGCTTGGCCTCTTCGGTGGCACTGCCGGCCGCATCGGCATTGGCAAGATTCTCCCTGGCATCAAGAACCGCCAGGAGCGCCCCTTTCTTAACCCGGTCACCCTCTTTGACCTTCAGCACGGCGATCATGCCGGGCACGCGCGGTGAAACCACGGCAGCCGTCCTCGACCTGACCGTGCCGGTCACCTCCAGCTGCTCCGGCAGGTTTGCCGCTTTGACGGTATCGACGACAACCCCCGTAACCGTAACGGCACGGGTCTCCCTGGCAGCTTCATGCTTCGAGCAGGCCACCGGAGCCAACAGCATCAGCGCAAAAAATGCCGCCCTGAAAAGTTTCATTGTCCAGCCTCCACAATAATATGCATATTAATATATATGCAGGACACGAAAAGTCAAGTTTCAATATATTGTAACCAATCATTGGCAGGTTTCAACCCGACTTTTTCAGCGGCAAATCAGCTGATCAGGCCGTTTGCCGGCACGTTACGGCGCAAAACCGCGTCCTTTCAACCGGCGTTATATTAATAAGCAATAACCAAAAATCCGCATTTTAATCTTCCGTGGCACCCCCATTGCATTCAAGAAATCATATATCCTGATATGTCTCTCTCATTATAATCGGATTTTGACATGCGAGCGGGCCAGGGGCGGGCCTTTACGACAGAAAGATGAACGATATTTCACGAAGCAACGATTGGGCAGCATTACGTTAAATCACGGCAACAGCTGTTAACGCAGCAAACACAAAGCAATGGAGGCGACAATGAAAAGACCAGGGTTGAAATTGGCTGGTGCGGTCCTGTTGACCGGGCTGGCACTACCGCTCTCTGCAACGGCGGCAGACGAAGATCTGCAGAAGAAAGTCGACCAACTCAGCAAGGAGATCGAACTGCTGAAAGGACAGGTCAAGAAGGTTGATGACAAATCCCTCGGCAGATGGCTGACCATCGGCGGCGATTACCGTTTCCGGGTTGATTCCCTCCGTGGCGAGACGGTCCCCTATACCTCGGCCATCGGCACCATGGGAAATCTGGTGGGAGGCTTCACCTCCCCTGCCGGGGTTGCCGGTACCGGTATCGGCGGTTTCACCAGCCCGACAGCCACCCAGTTCATCATGCAGGGCAAGTCCGGAGCGCTGTTCAGTCCGGCCCAGTTCAACACCATCCTTAACCAGTATATGCCCCAGGCAATGGCGGCCTCCCTGCCCGGTCTTTTCACGACCATGAATACCCCCGGCTTCGACCCGTCCGCCATCCCTCCATTGACCTCCCAGCAGCAGAATATCCTCAACACCCTGGGCACCAAGGTCATGCCATCGGTCATGGCCATGCAGGTCGGCAGCATCCCCGGCATGCTGGCAGTGCTG
>VEOV01000304.1 GCA_012026855.1 Geobacter sp. | reverse complement strand
TGCAAGAACTGATAACGCTTGGCGCTATCGTCGCAATCTGGTATCTGCTGAACAGAGTCATCCTGCCAAAGATGGGGATTCAGACCTGACTGTCCGACTCATGCTCCCTCGAGGATCGGGGGAAAAAGAAAACGGAAGAAAGTGATAGGAAAGGAACCTGAACAGATCAGTCCTTTTTTACTTCAATCCCCAGGTCAGCAATTTTCTTGCGCAGCGTGTTCCGGTTGATGCCGAGGATGTTGGCGGCCCGCACCTGGTTCCAACGGGTTTTTTCCAGCAGGAAAATGATCAACGGCCTCTCCACCTGCTCAATGACCATGTTGTAGATATCACCGTTGTCCAGCTTGTCCACATTAACGAAAGAGGCCCTGAGTTTCCTGTCAACCAGCGCTTCGAGGGAAAGGTCATCCCCCTTGGAACCGCTACTGCTGCTGCCTGCAGAGAGCACAGGGAAGTCATCAGCCGTCAGCAGCGGATCGGGTGACAGGATCACTGCCCGCTTGATGACATTCTCCAACTCCCGCACATTGCCCGGCCACGGATAGGCCACCAACCGCTCCAGTGTCACCTTCTCGATCTGCTTCATCTGGATGTCCAGCTCGGCACAGGTTTTCTGCAGGAAGTGCTCGACCAGTAGGGCCACATCCTCACGCCGTTCCCTCAAAGGGAGCAGGTTGATGGGCACCACATTGAGCCGGTAGAAGAGATCTTCCCTGAATTGACGCTGCTGCACCAGCTGCTGCAGCTCCTGGTTGGTGGCGGCGACAATACGCACATCCACGGCAATGTTCTGGCTGCCGCCGGTTCGGGTGATCTCCCTCTCCTGCAGCACCCGCAGAATCTTCGCCTGCAGATCAAGGGGCATGTCCCCGATTTCATCAAGGAAGACCGTGCCGCCGTTAGCCTGTTCGAACTTGCCGGGCTTGCGCTCGGTGGCTCCGGTAAAGGCCCCCTTCTCATGGCCGAACAGCTCGCTCTCCAGCAGTTCCTTGGGAATTGCGGCGCAGTTCATGGCAATGAACGGCTTGACCAGACGTTTGGAGTTATAATGAATCGCCCGGGCAATCAACTCCTTGCCGGTGCCCGACTCCCCCTGGATCAGCACGGTCATGTCGCTGGGGGCAACCTTGCCGATGGTCTTGTAGACCTCTCTCATGGGGAGGGAGTTGCCGATGATGCCGTTCTCCAGCAGGTAGTGCTCTTTCAGCTCATCCTTCAGGGTGGAGACCTGCAGGGTCATCTCCCTGGCCCGGTCCGCCTTCTCGATAATTGCATCCATGACCTCAAGATCAAAGGGCTTGGTAAGATAGTCGTAAGCACCCCGCTTCATGGCCTCAACCGCATTCTTCATGCCGGCTTCGGCTGTCATGATGACTACCAGCAATTCACTCCTGAATTCTCGCACCTTTTCCAGCAGATCGAGTCCGGACACCCCCGGCATCTTGATGTCCAGAATTGCCAGGTCATAACTCTCCGAACGGATCATGCGCAGCGCCTCGTCACCGTCACGGGCCAGATCTACGGTAAAACCCTTTTTGCGCAGCGCCCGGGAAAGCACCCAACGCATGCTCTCTTCATCGTCAGCCACAATTATGCGATTAATTGACATTAAAAACCCCCTGCCCGCTCACTGCACCAGCGGCAGCAGTATTGTAAATACAGTCCCTTTACCAACCTCGGTGTCGCCCCTGATCATGCCGCGATGTTCGGCTACAATTTTCTGGCAGATTGCCAGCCCAAGGCCGGTGCCACGCTCCTTGGTGGTATAGAAGGGGGTGAAAAGCTGCGCCATCTCCTCATCGGGAATACCGGCGCCGTTGTCGCTCACTTCGATGGCAATCATGCGTGAGCGTCGTTCACCCTTCTGAGTCATGCTGTAATCGGAAACTATCCTGCTGGAGATTTCGACAATGCCGGAATCTTCCACCGCCTCGACGGCATTTTTGATCAAATTGAGGAACAGTTGGGTGAGCCGCCCCTCGTCAGCCATGATTGGTGGGATGCTCGGATCAAGATGCCGCTGAAAGGTTATTGCCCGCCCCTCAACCGCCTGCTGCTGCAGAAAGACCACATGGGCCAGAATCTTGTGCAGGTTTACCGCCGTCAGGGTCAGGCTGCGCGGGGAGGAGAGATCCAGCAGTTCCTCAACGATGCGATTGACCCGCTGCACTTCCTTGAGAATGACCCTGGTGCACTCACGCAGCTCGTCATCCTCCGTAATCTCCATCTCCAGAAGCTGTGCCGCCCCCCTGATGCCGCCAAGCGGGTTCTTGATCTCGTGGGCCAGGCCTGCGGCCAGGGTGCCCAGGGTCGAGAGCCTGTCACCTTTGCGCACGGCCTCTTCCAGGTCCCTGATATTGGTCAGGTCCCTGAGGAGGATGATGGTCCCGGCCCGCGCTCCGTCAGCCATCAACAGCGGCGAGGCAGTGACACTCAAGGGGACGCTTCTCCCCCCCCTCTTGAGGGTGATATTTTCATAATCCGAGATTGACATGCCGCTGGCCGAACTTTTCTGCACCATCTCCACCAGATCGGGATCAGTGCGGAAAAGGGTGGCAAATGCCTGTCCCTTGCTGATCCGCCGCGATACCCCGGCAAGCTCTTCGGCAACCGGGTTCATCAGCGTTATCATCCCTTGACTGTCAAGGACAATAACCCCGTCGCCAACGCTGTCGATGACGTTTGCATAAAATTCGGGCAGGTTCTCAGGATTCATCAACATCCCTGCTGAAAAAAGTATTTATGGCCAGCTCCATCTCTTCCATTGAATCCATCCTGTTGACTTCACCGCGGAACTGAGCCGCGCCGGCAACCCCTTTTGCGTACCAGCAGAGATGTTTGCGCATCTCCCGCACGGTAATCGCCTCACCGGCATCGGCAGCAAGCAGGTGCAGATGGTCCATGGCAACTGCCCGCCGGGCAGCCATGGTGATCTCCGGTTGCGGCAGGCCGGCCAGCAGCGCCCGTGCGCCGCTGAATATCCACGGGTTACCCATTGCGCCCCTTGCCGCCATGACTGCGTCACAACCGGTCTCGGCAAACATTTTCACAATATCGGCCGGAGTAAAGAGATCGCCGCTGCCGATAACCGGTATGGCAAGAGCCTTTTTCAGAGCGGCAATCTGCTGCCAGTCCGAGCGTCCCTCAAACATCTGAGCACGGGTGCGGGGGTGGAGTGTAACCCCGTCAGCCCCCTCATCGGCGGCAATCTGACCGACCAGGAGGTAGTTAATGGCATCGTATCCCCAGCCGGAACGTATCTTGACAGTCAATGGGAGCGAGGTCGCCTTTCTGAC
>VEOV01000089.1 GCA_012026855.1 Geobacter sp. | reverse complement strand
GCTGGAGGTTGGAAGCAACCACCTCCTGCAGATCGTCGACCGTGAAGAGATAGACGTTGTCCACATCATTGACCGCCGGATCGATGTCCCGGGGAATGGCAATATCGATGAAGAACATCGGCTTCTGCCGGCGCCGGCGCATGACCTCTTCCAGGTCACCGGCGCCGATAATGGTGTGGGGCGCGCCGGTTGATGAAAGCACGATGTCTGCCTTGTGCAACTGATCAAACAGCTCGTCGAAGCGGACCGCCTTGCCGTCGAACTCATCAGCCAACTTCTCAGCCCGTTCAAAAGTACGGTTGGTCACCATCAGGCCGCGGACGCCGTTATTGAGGAAATGCTTGGCCGCCAGTTCGCACATCTCGCCGGCGCCGATCAGCATGACGGTCTTGTCGGAGAGATCGTTGAAGATCTTCCGGGCAAGCTCCACTGCGGCGAAGGCTACAGATACGGCGGATGAGGCGATCTTCGTCTCGGTGCGCACCCGCTTGGCAACAGAGAATGCCTTGTGAAGGAAGCGGTTGAGAATTATGCCTGATGATTTGTACTCGGCAGCATAGCCGTAGGAGGTCTTGATCTGCCCGAGAATCTGCGGCTCGCCGACCACCATGGAGTCGAGAGATGAGGCGACCCGGAAGACGTGACGGATGGCGTCTTCGCCATGCAGCGCATAGACATGCTGTTCGAGAGTATCAAGAGGAAAATTATGGTAGTCGGCCATGAACCGCTTGACCCGGGCAATGCCACCGGCGATGTCGCGGGTGGTGACATAGATCTCGACACGGTTGCAGGTGGAAACAATCACCCCTTCCACTATGCCATCAAGCCCTACCAGGGCATTGAGAGGTTTCTCCATCTGGGTCGGTGAGAAGGCCAGCTTCTCCCTTACCTCAACGGTTGCAGTTTTATGTGAAAGTCCGACAACAACAATATTCATCGCGGATTAGCCTCTATTTGTAGCTGTGCAGTCCAGACATCAGCAGATTTACCCCAAGGAAGGTGAAAAGCATTACAAAAAAGCCGATAATAGACAGAATTGCCGCTCTCCTGCCACGCCAACCGGTTGTCAAGCGACCGTGCAACAGGGCAGCATAGATAAACCAGGTGATCAGTGACCAGGTCTCTTTAGGGTCCCAGCTCCAGTAGGTACCCCAGGCAGTTTCGGCCCAGATGGCGCCGGAGATGATTGCTACGGTAAGGAGTGGAAACCCGAAAGTCAGGCAGCGGTAGTTGATGTCATCCAGTGTATTGAGCGAAGGGAGCTTCTGGAACATCCCGCCCAGCTTTTTCTTTTTCAGATAATGTTCCTGCATCAGATAAATGATCGCCGCCCCGAATGCCACGGCAAAACTGGCATAGCCGAAGAAGGCAACCACCGTGTGAATAACCAGCCATTTACTCTTCAGTGCCGGGTTAAGCGGGACAACCGCAGTGGGGAAGAGCGCAGACACGGCCATGAGGATGAGGGCCACAGGAACGACGAAAGAGCCGAGTACGGCAATTTTGAAGCGCCGCTCAAAAAAGAGAAACACACCGACAACTGCCATGCTGAAAAAGGAGAGCGATTCGTGCAGATTGGTAATCGGGGTGTGTCCAGCTTCAATATAGCGGGCAAGGGTGAACAGAATGTGAATAAGCAATCCACCGCTGATCAGCCATCTGGAGGTCTTGCCGAGTTGTTCCGAGGGTTTTGCCAGATAGACCATGTAGCTTAGCGTCGCTGCCATGTAAACCGCAAAAGTCAGGTAGAAGAGAGAGGCGTTCATGTGGTCTCCCGAAGTTTTGTATCAAATGTTGCCAGATTTGTATCGCCCCCCAGAGACAGCACCAGGAGTCGATCAATTTCATCAAAAGCCTGCGAAGCAAAGAGTGCCGGCAATTTTTCAGCGAGCTCTCTCAAAACCTGTTTATTGTACGTACTGCCAGCTCCATCAGTCAACAGCTTTTCACGAATAGTGCCAAGCAATTGAACAGTTTTTGCGTATTCATCGCCAAAAAGAGGGGTCAGTTCGCGCTTGATTGCGGCCGCCAGGGACGGTGCCCGGC
>VEOV01000209.1 GCA_012026855.1 Geobacter sp. | reverse complement strand
GGTTGCCCCCTGCTCCATGGGGAGCCTGGCGCGTATCGCTGCCGGACTCTCCTCAAACCTGCTGGAACGGGCCGCCGATGTCATGCTCAAGGAGGGGCGGCCGCTGCTCCTCATGCCGAGGGAGACGCCGCTCTCCGCCATCCACCTGGAGAACATGCTGAAACTGGCCCGCCTCGGCGTCAGGATCGTACCCCCCATGCCCGGATTCTACGGCCAGCCGCAGACGGTAGATGACATGGTGAACTTTATCGTCAGCCGGGTGCTGGATCTGCTCGGGGTGGAAAACCGGCTGGCCAGTCGGTGGGGAAAATAAGGTAATAGGAGCAGTGCTATGTTCTACAAGGCAGATGCAAGCGGTTACCAGGAGGTTTTGCCCGGCATCAGGCTCAAGACCCTGGTGCATGGCGAAAAAACACTTTTTGCCGAATTCAGGATGGAGGCTGGCAGTAAACTGCCGCTGCACTCCCATCCCCATGAGCAGACCGGCTTTCTGGTGACGGGACGGATCAGGCTGACCATCGGTGAGAAAACCCATGACGTCTCCCCCGGAGACAGCTGGTGCATTCCGGGGGATATGGAGCATTGCGCGGAGATCCTGGAGCGATCCCACGCCATTGAAGTCTTCTCCCCTGTCCGTGAGGATTATCTGCCGGGGTAGCATCAAGTTCCGTTTCAGACAGGCTTGCCTGCAACAATAATGGAGTATCTGCTGACCATGACCATCAAACAGCTAGCGGAAAAAATTCACAACAGTGTCAGACTCACCGAAGCCGACGCCCTCTTTCTCTTCGAGCACCCCGACCTGATCGCAGTGGGGGAGCTGGCCGCCTTTGCCAACGAGCGGAAGAACGGCAAGCGGGTCTTCTTTAACGTCAACCGCCACATCAATCACACCAATATCTGTGTCAACCGCTGCAGTTTCTGCGCCTTTTCCAGGACAGCCGACGAGCCGGGCGCCTACTGCTACGACATGGACGAGATCCGCAACCGGGCTCTGGAGGCGGCAGCGCAGGGGGCGACCGAGATTCACATTGTCGGCGGGCTGCACCCTGATCTGCCATTCGACTTCTACACCGGGATGCTGGAGACGGTGCGAAGTGCGGCGCCGGGGCTGCATATCAAGGCCTTTACCGCGGTGGAGATCGAGTACCTCGCCAGGCTGGCCAGCCTTGCCATCCCCGACACTCTGGAGCGGCTGAAAACTGCCGGGCTGGGGTCGCTTCCCGGCGGCGGGGCGGAGATTCTGGGCAAGGCGGTGCGCGACCGGCTCTGCCCGGAGAAGATCTCCGGCGAAGAATGGCTTGCCATCATGGGTCAGGTACACCGGGCGGGGCTGAAATCCAATGCCACCATGCTTTACGGCCACGTGGAGAGCTACGCCGACCGGGTCGACCATATGCGGCGCTTGCGGGAGCTGCAGGATGAGACCGGTGGTTTCCAGGTATTCATCCCCCTCTCTTTCCAGAAGGAGAACAATCCCCTCGGTCACCTGAAGAACCCCATGAGCAGCGGCGTCGATGACCTGAAGACCCTGGCGGTGGCCCGGCTCTACCTGGATAATTTCGCCAATATCAAGGCCTACTGGGTCATGCTGGGGGAGAAGATCGCCCAGACCGCCCTCTGCTTCGGCGTCAACGACCTGGACGGCACGGTGGTGGAGGAGAAGATCGGCCATAACGCCGGCGCTTCTTCCCCCCAGACCATGACCAAAGAGGCTATCATCAATATGATCCGCAAGGCCGGGCGAACTCCGGTGGAGCGGGATACCCTCTATAATGAACTGAACTGCTTTTAGGAGGAATTTTGTCAGTATCACCACCCCGTCAGGCTGCATTCAATACCCTGCTCCGTATCGAGAAGGAGCGCTCCTATGCCGATATCCTCATCGATCGCGAGCTCGCCCATGGCCAGCTCAGCGGCGCGGACCGGGGGCTCTACACGGAGCTGGTCTATGGCACTCTGCGGAAACAGGGGACGCTCGATCATATCATGGCCTCGTTTTCCAGCACCCCCCTTGCCCGGCTGGAGCGGGCGGTGCTGCTGATTTTGCGGCTCGGACTTTATCAGCTCTTCTGCCTCGACCGGATACCGGCCTCAGCGGCAGTGAACGAGAGTGTCAATCTTGCCAAGGTTGCCGCTCCCAAGGCGGCCGGGTTCATCAATGCCGTGCTGCGCAGCGCCGATCGGGGGCGGGACAGGATTGTCTACCCCGATCCGGCAACAGAGCCGGTTGCCTATCTGGCTGCCCGCTACTCCCACCCGGAATGGATTGTGGCCGCCTGGCTGGAACAGCTTGGCATGGCTGAGGCAGAGCAGCTGGCCGCGGCCATGGTTGAGCAGCCGCCGCTGACCATCAGGGTCAACAGTCTGAAGCTTGGCAGGGATGAACTGATCAGCAGGCTGGCCGAAGAAGGGGTCGGGTCAGAGCCGTGCAGCCGTTCGCCCTACGGGCTGAAGATAACTTCCCAGGTTGCCGTGGCGAAGCTTCCCCTGTTTAGCGAAGGGTTCTTTTCCATACAGGATGAGGCCTCCCAGCTGGCGACCCTGCTGCTGACTCCCCGGGAGGGGGAGCAGATCCTCGATCTCTGCGCCGCTCCCGGCGGCAAGAGTGGCTTCATCGCCGAGCTTACCAATGACAACGCGTTTATCACCGCCTGCGACCGCCATCCCCGGCGGGTTGAGCAGATCGGCCAGACCGCCGGGCGTCTCGGCATCAGGTCGATCACCACGCAGACCGTCGATGCCTCAAAGCCGCTGCCGCCCCTGTCAGTGCCGTTCTTCGACCGGATACTGGTGGATGCCCCCTGTTCGGGCCTAGGGGTGATCCATCGCAATCCCGAGGGGAAATGGTGGAAACAGCCGGCTGACCTGGTCGGCCTGGCTGCTGCCCAGGGCAGGATTCTCAGCTCAGCTGCTGACCGGCTGAAACCCGGCGGCGTGCTGGTCTATTCAACCTGCTCCACCACCATCCAGGAGGACGAGGCTGTGGTGGAGAATTTCCTTACCAGCCACCCGGAATTTGTGATAGAACCGGTCAGCAGGGCACTGCCGGAGATTGCTCCGATGGAGACTTCCCAGGGTTTTTTCCGCAGCTGGCCGCACCGGGACGGTTTGGACGGGTTTTTTGCGGCACGATTGATTCGTAGGAAGTAAGCTGAGCACGTCAGTTGAAAGGCAACTCCATTCGCGTGACGGCTCAATTTCTGTAATTCTAGGTTCGTTCCGCTAGAGCAGATGAACTCGCCCTTCGGGCTCAAACAGCATCTGCTCTTACGCTTCATTTCACCAAGAATTACGACGAAATGGAGCCTAAGCGCTCATTGCGTCACCTTCCAACTGACTTGAATAAAGGAGTAATATTTATGAAGAAAATAGCACCATCAATACTGTCGGCTGATTTCTGCCGCCTGGGTGAGGAGATCAAGGCGATTGAAGCGGCCGGAGCCGACTATGTCCACATTGATGTCATGGATGGTCATTTCGTGCCGAACATCACCATCGGTCCGCCGGTGGTTGCCGCCGTCAGGAAGGTAACGGCTCTGCCGCTGGACGTCCACCTGATGATCGCCGATCCGGATCGCTACATCCCTGATTTTGCTGCCGCCGGCGCCGATATCATCGTCGTCCATGCCGAGGCCTCCACCCACCTGCACCGCAGCGTCCAGCTGATCAAAAGCCTGGGGAAAAAGGCCGGGGTGTCCCTCAATCCGGCGACGCCGCTTAACTGTCTGGAGTACGTGCTGCAGGATCTTGACCTGGTGCTGCTGATGACCGTGAATCCCGGTTTCGGCGGGCAGTCTTTCATCGAAGAGTGCATTCCGAAGATCAAGGCGCTCCGGGGGATGCTGGACAAGCGTGGCTTGGAAGTCGAGCTGGAGGTGGACGGCGGGGTGAAGGTGGATAATATCGGCCGGATTTCCCATGCCGGGGCGGATGTGTTCGTGGCCGGGAGTGCGGTCTTCAACAGCCCCGACTATAGCGCTACCATCAAGGCGTTGCAGCAGCAGGCGAAAGAGCCGCTGTTGTAAACATTTTGTCGTTTTGTTTTTCGGCAGTTGGGGGTCTTGCTGCAGAGCGACTTGGCTGCGATTCGTAGTAGTTCTTGGTGAAATTGAACGGCCGTAGCAGATATTGTCTGAGCGCAGCGAGTTTATCTGCTACAGTGAAATGAGCCTAGAACTACAGAATTGCAGCCATTTGGAGCGAACAGCAAGGCCTCCAGCTGCCGCTCTATTTTCTGCCGTTGATAAACCCTTCGATCAGCGGTACCGCTTCATCCTTAACATCTTCCAGAATGTAGTGCCCGCCTTTTTCCCATGAGTGCACCTTTGCTTCAGGGAACCGTTTCTGCCACTCCGCCAGAAAGTGCCGGTCAAAAACAAAGTCCTGCTCCCCCCAGAGAATCAGCATCGGCAGGCCTGAGAACTTTGTCAGTGCGTCAGCCGTAGCGGTGACGATGTCAAAGCCTTTGTCACCTGCTTTTAACGGAATGTCCTGCACGAATCTCAAGGTAGCGATACGGTTTTTCCAGTTGCAGTAGGGGAGGCAGTAGATCTGGCGCAGCTCCGCTGACATCGGGTTGAGCTTGCAGCCGACCTTGGCGGCTCCCCGGGCAAAGGCATTGAAGCCCCTGACCAGCAGGGTGCCGATAACCGTGTCGCGGCAGATTCTGAGCGCCAGCGGGAAAGACTTGGTCTTTGGCAGCGGGAAGGCGGCCGTGTTGAGGATCACCAGCCGCTCGATCCGTTCAGGATGGCGCGCTGCCCACCCCATGCCGATCATGCCGCCCCAGTCATGGACGATCAGGGTGATTTTCTCCTGCAGGTCGAGGGAGTCCACCAGCCGCTCCAGATCGTCGATGCGCCGTGACAGGGTGTAGTCGTAACGATTGTCCCCCGGTTTGTCGGAAAAGCCGCAGCCGATGTGGTCCGGCACGATGCAGCGGTGCGTCGGCGTTAGTGCCTTCACCAGGTTGCGGTAGTAGAACGACCAGGACGGGTTGCCATGCACCATCAGCACCGGCGCACCACTCCCCTCGTCCAGGTAGTGGTACTTAAGGCCGTCCAGGTCAAGAAAGTTGCTTTTGAAGGGGTATTCGCTGTGAAAAAGCTCTTTTACCATTGAACCCCCAGCATGAGGCAATTCAAGCCACTACCGATCCCCAGCAGCCCGACTTTCTCGCCAGGCATGACTTCGTCCCGCTCTGCCGCAATGGCCAGGGTCAGCGGCAGGGAGACGGTGCCCATGTTTCCCAGGTACTCGAAGGTGGTGAAGTCCTTGTCAGCCGGAATGCCCAGGGTCTTGAGGATGGCGCTCTGGTGGGCCGACCCCACCTGGTGGCAGACCACCCGGTCAACCTGGCTGCTCTGCCAGCCGACCTCGGGGAGGAAGGCTGCCCAGGTTTTACGTCCCAGCTCAACGCCGAAGTTCATCACACTGACCGCATCGGTGGACATCTGCTGCACGTACTTGCCGCTACCGTCGGGGGTCACCCCCCAGAGGCAGAGGTTGTTGTGCTCCGGGGCCGCCTTGGTGATGCCCCCCAGCAGCCTGTGACCACGGTTGCCACCAAAGGAGCCGTCGGTGAGCAGCACCGCCACCGCACCCGAGCCGCCGGTGAGGGTCGCTACCGACGAAGCGAACTGCCCCATGTTCTTTTCCGCCAGCATCCGGTTGATCATGATGTCGTTGATCTCCCGGGCGCTTTCGCAGGAGACCACCAGGCCGGCGCGAATTTGACCCAGCTCGATCCGGTTGGCCACTTCAAGAATGCCGTTCAGCACCCCGAGGCAGGCGTTGGAAATGTCGAAAATAGCGGCATTGCCGCCTATGCCCAGGTTGGCCGCCACCCGGCAGGCCGTAGCCGGTTCGAACTGCTCCCGGCAGACCCCGGTGTAGATCAGCACACCGATATCCTCTGGCCGGACTCCGGCGGCATCGAGGGCCTTCTTACCTGCGGCAGCCGCCCCCCTGGAGAGGGGGTAGCCCGGTTCCCACCAGCGTCGTTCGCGGATGCCGGTCAGCGCCTGCAGCTGGCCCGCAGGGAAGCGCAGTGCCTTGTAGAGCGGCTCCAGGCGGCTTTCCAGCTCGCTGGAGGTGACCACTACCGGGGCAAGTTCGTAGCCGAGGGAAGTTATCTGGACTTTTGAATACTTCATGGGGCTCCTGACAAAAAAATATCCGGCAAAGCTTTTCCGGATTTTTCAAAGACAATTATCAAGCAGCATAAAATGCCATAAATGGAGGCAACTGACAACCATAACATCACAGCAAAGGGCTGATTTTTATGCAGATGTAGTCAGGATAGACAGCCGGGGAGCCCGCCGGACCGGATGTCAGCCTTCGTACCGGTTGATCAGCGCCGGGCCGTGCTGTGCCGTGCGGGCGTAATGTACCGCCGGTTTGCCGAATACCATTGCGTAGCCGATCAGGTGGTCGTCGGGGATGCCGAGGCGCTGGCGGAACTGGGGCAGCAGGTCATTGATGGCCCACTTGAGCAGGCCGTTCCAGACAGTGCCGACGCCGCTTGCCTGGGCAAAGAGCTCAAAATAGGAGAGGGCGATCATGCAGTCCTGCAGCGGCGATGCGACGCTCTTCGGCGCGGAGGCGATCAGCAGGTGGGGCGCGCCCCGGAAGATGATATCAAGCCGGTTTTCATCCCACATCCTGATGAAATTGGCATAGAACTCCATCCCTTCCGGCAGGGCATTGTCACGGACGAGGCGTGTCAGCCCCGCCATCACCTCCTCGCGCAGTTGGGCCAGTTTCTCCCGGTCATCAACAACGGTAAAGTGCACCTGCCGCGTATTCATGCCGGTGGGGGCGTGCCAGGCAACCTCAAGCAGCCTCTGCAGCAGCTGCGGATCGAGGTTTTCATCCTTGTAGCGCCGCACCGAACGCCGCCCCTTGATCAGGGTTTCGAGCCTGTCAGGATCGGGGAAATGGCCGGCCAGCGGCCGGCTGCCGGTCGGTTTCAAGCCGAGGATGGAGAGTGCGCCGGTTGGGCAGATGGTCAGGCAGTGCTGGCACTTGTAACAGGTAGCCTCTTTTTCCGGAGCAATGGCGGGGTGACCATTTTCCATGGCGATGATCATGGCCGGGCAATCGGCGACACAGAGCCCGCAGCGGGTACAGAGTTCCTTGTTGATCTGAAAATTAAGCATTTGAGGTGCCTCCTGGGGAAGGTGAGAAACAACGGCCTGGCTTTGACCTGCTGGGTTTTCGGGCAGGTCGTAAGCCTTGTTGGATCATCGTTTTTTTCCGTCGATAATAAGGAATGTCTCTTTTCTCCTTTCTATTAGTGCCAAAATGGTCTGTGGGTAGAAATAATGTAATTCCTTCCAGATATCTGATTTAACATTAGTGTCGGAAGCTTCATTGTCAGAAGGTGAACAATTTGCTCAACAAGTTTCGATCCTTTACAATGCGACTCCAAAAATGAAACCCAAATATCCGGGAAATATCTAGACAGCATGCTTAATGCATAACTGATCAATAATAGATCAACTACCTCTGGTGTGATTACGCTTTCTTTGAAAAAGAAAACCCTGTGATCAAGCGATTCTCTGGAGTCTGGAAAAGAAAATGACCAATCTTTATCTTTTCTTGAACGAACAATGCCAGATTTTGCCCCGTGTTCTACCTCAACCGAAAAGCAAACACCTTCATCACACTTGAACTCTTCAATAACACTCATCAAAACTTCATATGATGGGGAACTATGAAAAACAAAAATATTTTCATTTTGTTGATTTTTTAGATCGATAATTATCTTATGCTCACCTCGAACTGAATTAGAATGCAACCCGTATCTTCCAAGTTCTGATTGCAAATCCGGCAACCTTTTTATAATACAATCGAGAGAATATTTAGCGTTTATCAGCTCGTTGAATTTGGGAATATTATATTTCCCGACGACTTCCAAGTTACTAGTTGAGTGGCCATTCATCACTCTTGTATGTAATGCTCCTACATCTTGCTGTTCAATCAATGTACTATACCAATTAGAAAAATGCCCGTTAGGGCAGATTTTCACATAGCTATTTTCAAGAAGCTTAATCCCTTGTTTAGCCGCTTTCTGATCAGATGAAAAAGTGAAATCCAAACCATGATGGGAGTTTTTTGAATTGTTTCTAAGGAAGTCTAAAGATTTTGATCCATCGCCACGGATCAGCATACAGGCTGTTGAAAGAGCCACTGCACCGTAATACAAGTGATTTGGCTGGGTAAATAATGATGACGATCTAGCAGCCTCAAAATACTCTTTAGCTTGAAGTAAGGAAACTCTAGCCTGCTCAGCCTGTTTTTTATAGTTTGCTTTTATTTGTGGAGTGCTTTTGCCATGAATACTCTCAATGGCTTCAATTGCCAAATCAACATTTGCATACTCTAGAAGCCTTCGCCAGCTTTCTTCATGTGTATTTTCGCAAGTTATCCATTCCATGTTGCGTTCTCCATATATCCAACTAAAAAATCACTTAGGTCAGAATTCCTCTTATTTGTTTTATTAGTAGATGGATTAAAGGGGACAGGCTACTTTTGCTACCATCGCTTTCAAAAAGTAGCCTGTCCCCTTTTCTTCCCTGCTTCCCTTGTCAATCCTTTACCGGCAGGTTGTCATACACGGATTCCACCACCGCCTTCATCTCCTCGTCAGAAACCGGCAGGTAGCGGATTTCTTCACCAGATGCCTGCATCTGTTTCAGATCGAGCAGCGCGCCGGTGGGGAGATTCTCACCTTTGCCCAGTTTGCCGCTAACAGCGTACAGCACCCAGCGGGGCCCTTCCAGCGACAGCACCATATAGGAAGCATCGGATACCGCCAGGATTGAATGGGCACCCAGATGGGACATCGTGCCGTAGCTCAACACCATACCGCCACCCAGGGCATACCCTGGTGGTACCACCACTGCCTTGGAAAGTTCATACACTCCCAAAGTGGTGCCGGTGGCTGCAGAAGCAGCAGTGCCCCCTACCAGCGTTGTCCCGGCCAGAATATTGCCAAAGGCTGCGCCGGTCAAGGCGCCGGTCTCGCCGGTCACCAGCAGGGTACCGGCAGACAGTGCGCCGCCAGTACCAACCGCTGCCCCTACAGTGCCGCCGCCAACCGTTACACCGGCTGCCGCCAGCGGTATTCCCAGATACTGCGCCCCCTTACCGGCGGCATAACCGCTCCCCTTGATGGTGACACTGGCCGCCTTGGCCAGGGCCGCTTCGCCGTAACCGGTCGCCGAACCGGCTGCTGCTACTCCGCCAGCGGCAACATGGGAGCCGGTGAAATCGGCCAGCGAATAAACCCCGGCCAGAGCCGCAGTGGCGCTGGGGGCGACGATGTCATAGCAACTGCTGGCCGAATCCCAGCTTACCTCCAGGGCAAGATTGGTAACCGCTACCCCCTCCTTGACCAGCACCACGGCCGGATAGGCCACGGCGTTTACCCCTACGTACCCTACTGCTGCGGTGGATACCCTGGCGGTCGGTTCCACCACTGCATCCCATAGCAGCCCCTTCAGCACCCAGCGCAGCGACTTGAGTGCCGCCAGACTCAGCCCGGAGGAGTCGCGCTGCTCACCGCTCAGCTCATCCCCCGCCTTGCGAAAGGATGACGCGATGTTGCTGCCGTAGTTGGCAGTGGTGTTGCCGATCAGGTCGAGACAACTGCTTGACCACTCTTCGCGCCAGCTGTTGTCCCCTTTTATTTTCTGCACAAGATTCAGCTCGGCGATGTTGCTGCTTAAGGTCTGGCCCCGCTGTTTCATCCTGGCCGGGATGGCGGCGTAACCCGTAACAAAGGCGTTCTTGCCGTAGGTCAGCGCCCCCTTGCTCCTGGCAATGCTTGCGTCAGACATGGCAGTAGAGCTGGTGAGCGCCCCCTTTGCCAAGGCATCACCCTGACTGCTGCCCCCTTTGTCCAGCGTGTCAGCCGCCTTAAGAAAACTGTCGGTCACCGCCTGACCGATCCGTTCCCGATCGGCCAGCGTCTCCCAGGAAAACTGCCACGACTTGCCGGCGATATCGTAGCCAAGGGCCGTGGAACGGGATAGCAGCAGCTTGCTCCCGTCCCGTGAGCGGCTGCGGATCTGATCGGTCAATTTATCGGTCCCTTCCCGCAGCTGACCGGTAAGTTGCCAGGTCATTTTGGTCCCTTCAGCCACCACGATTACCGAATCCGAAGCCCGGTCTAGTGCGGTCAGATAGGTTTGACGGGCCCTGATGCCGGCTAGTTCCCCGGCAAGTTCCAGCGCGGTCGGACCGGGCGGGATCAGCGAGAGCCTGGTATTGGGGACCTGAAAAGCGCCGTTGTTATAAAGCGAAGCATGTCCCTCGACCACCAGCTTCTTGGTGTTTTTCAGCGGATCGCCGGTCGAGGTGGTTGCGCAGCCGGACAGCAGCGTGGTCAGCAATAGCGGGAGAAGAACTGCGGATATCGAAATGGCTTTCATAGTCGTGCTCCTGGGGGTGTATTCGTCTACTGTTGGCGCAGGTCTTCGGGAAGTTTTTCCAGCACCTGCCCCAGCACTGCCGGGTCGTCGGAAATGACGTCAACCTGAAGGCCACCTTCATCCTTGAGCCGCTTGAGGGCGACCACACTCCCCACCGGCAGATCGCCAACCGACGGGGCGCTGTCCCTGGCGCCCCCCTTCTGGCGGCCTTGTGCCGCCGCCACCACCAGGCGCGGTCCGTCCCAGGCGAGGAAAATTGCCGTATCCATGGTGCCGGTCAGCAGATGGGCCGGAATGGCGGTGAGCGCATTGTAGCCCAGCACCACCCCGGACTGGGCCTGATTGATCACCACTTTGGTGGTTCCTGCCACCCCGTCGTAGGCGAGGAAGGAGACATATTTGGCCGTATCCAGCGTGGCCGAGCCGGTCCCCTTGGCAACGCCGTAACCGGGCGCCGCAGCAGTAAAGGCCACCTGATTAATCGCCCCCAGCGTGCCGCCGGTCACATAGGTGGCAGGAACAGCACTGAGCGACAACAGCGACAGGCCGCTCAGCAGCCCCCCCTCCACCGTGGGGGAGACAATCTTGACTGCTGTCTTGCCGGAGTAGTAAAAGGTTAACCCCACCGACTCGACGGTATGGCCGGCAAGCACCGTAGCACCGGCCACCGGCAGGAATATGCCGCCGGTGCTCCCCTTGGCGCCCCCCTTGACGATACTCCTGGCTGCCGGCGCTGCCAGGCCTTGATAAAACGCCTTGAGGTAGCCGGAAAGAATCGGGCCGAGCGCCAGCAGACTATTTTGCGCCTCACCGGACCGTTCATACTCCTGCTGGAATTGACGGCTGGCCGTGGCAAATGCCTCATCCCACCCCGGCTCAATCTTGTTGGCGAACTTTTCGTTCACCTCATTGGTCAAGCCCCAGATGTTGCTGAAATCTCGCTTCAGCTTGGCAAAATAGTTCCCCGGCAAAGCCACCAGCTCCTGGCGTTCCTGCTCGGTGCGTTTTCCCAGCGAGAGGTTCCCCTTGATAAAGCTGTCCATCCCGTCTTGAAAGGTCTCTTTGCTGAAGGCCAGCTCCTTTTTTGCCAGCATATCGGTCTTTGTCAGAATCGAGCCGCTCCGTGCGGTGGCGTCGTCATACAGCTCCTTGCCCGCCGCTTTTCCTTCCTGAACCCTGGATGCTACCTCTTTGGTGTAACGTTCGGAGTGCCTGGCCGCATCGCTTTGCACCCGGCGCAGCGCCTGTGCCGATGAGTCCAGCGATTTTTCCCTGGCAAACTGCAAGGCCCGGCGGCTGGAGGTGACCACATACCACCCTTCATCATAAAGCATTTTATGGCCCCGCAGGTTCCCCATGGTAAGCGGGATCACCTCCGCGACGGTGGCAGGCTGGGTAGCTGGTGCATCGGCGCAGAACGCCGTAGCTGGGAGCAGCAGGGTGAAGATGAGGGGGAGAGTCAGGCGAAGGTTTGTATTCATTGCTTTTCCTCTTTCATTTCATTCAATATGTCCAAGGTCCACTAGGGCGTCAGCGACTGTGAGCTGCCAAGTGGTTGGCATGTTTTCAGTGCCCAAGAATCTTTTGGTGAACAGTTCTTTCTGGTTCTTCTTGTTTGTCAATCCAGATTCTGTATCTATTGGTATCCTTTTCGAGTTCGTGTTTAATAAGGTAAGATTGCCCTGGCTCAGTTTTAATATCGATCCAATTCCCTCCGCACTGTTTCCCCATGCAAGGCAATATCTTATGATCCCCTGGCAAGACAGTAATGGTTCTAGGATATCGGCCCCACAACGCAACATTCAACAAATCAGAAGGATTTGTCATTTCGATAGTTTTCTTTCCATCAAGGCCTCCGATTCCAACAAACTGGTCATCAGTAGTTATTATTGAGACCTGGGATTTGTCTAACTCTGGGCCATCATACTTTCTCGAATGGTATCCACCACACCCGCTCAAAGTAGCCACGAGCAGCAGCAAAAGAGTCATTTTGAATATTGTCTTAATCATTTATATCCTTATGTGTATTTTGTGTTTGCCAACGCCATAAGCCTGACCGGCAGGGTTCTTAGGCCGGTCGTGGCGCTGGTTGAACGTTCACTTTTGTTGCTTTAGTATTGTTTTTAGCTCATCAGACTTTGTTCTGGCCTTTATTTGTTTAACGAGATCATTAATTTCCTTAGTTCTTTGCAAATATAGTAACCAGCCTTCATCATCGGTTTTTAAATTATCGACCTCATTGCGTGCCTGGTAGTATAGAATTTCATTTGTAAGCTCATACTTCTTTTTAAGAATCTGCTTTAATTGATTCTTTGCATCCAAAAGACCCAATCTGAGGAGAAACCTGCATTTCTCCTCATGTGTTTTACCCTCTGGTGCGTTGTCTTCGTCGCGCCTTTCGTAATAAAATGCAGGCTCTCCTTCACCAATAATAAATGTTTCTTGGTAGTAGTCTGTAGATTGATGAAATCCAGCCACAAGTATGACCACATATTGTTGAAATCCGAAATCTGCTGTTAATATTTGTATCTCATCTTTGTTAGACATATAGGCTAGCCTCCGTTACACAGCAAATTCTTGATTTTCAATATGTGCAGCAATTTTTGTTTTTGTTTTTGAATCCTTGAAATATCTATTAAAAGAAAAAGTTTCATCCATTTCTTGTTCAATCGCTACCATCTGGGACATTATATTTATTGCAGTGGGGATCAATGTACTTGTACCCTCCAAATCTAATCTATCAATGCCCATTTTGTCGGCGATTTGCCCAACAGCAAACAACACGTGATAAGCTCCATCGATTAAAAATATTTTGGATGCGTTGAAATCAACTTGGTTTCGAATGCTGTCTTGTACCTTGCGCTTCTCGCCTTCAATTTTCGATAAGAGCCGAAGCGAAACTAGAAGTTCATCGACCAAAAGATCATCACTAAAAATTTGATCATAAAGATCAGAGAAAATTCTTCCTCTATCCTTCTTTGCAACTTCGGGCAACTCTAATCCGTAGGCCAAATGCGCTTGCCCAGCAGTCAGCGCGTCCACACACTGCGCTTTGGGTTTATCAGAATGCTGCTTTTCTTTCCTTTCGTAAAAAAGACCCATGCCCTCAAACGCCTCCTCAATCTTTTTCTGAGTATCGTCATTTGAACGTAGGTCTCTTGTCTTTATTGGCGTTTGGCTGTTCGTGGATTCAGCGATTGCAAGGCTTACAGGTTGAGATCTCGTTTCGATAATACGGACTAAAACCAACACATCCTCAAGTTTTTTAAGATCGATCTTACTGGCTTCGAAAAGTGCATTTGAAGTTTGTCCGCCATTTACTATTTGAATATTCTTTAATTCGATGATTGGCGCGCGCTTTCCCTTCGGGTAAGAAAATGAATCACAGGTTATGGTGATTCCGTTATTAAGGTACCAAAACAAGGGGGTGCTTTCAGATAATGCTGTTTCTATTATTTTACGATTAATCTTGTTGGTTCTGCTCAAGTAGACCCTGACATTATCGTTGAAAATCTCCTTCTGGACAGTTTCAGGGTGTTCTGGATCGGTTATTATTCTTACGATTTCAGTTGCTTCTACCGTACAAATCAAACCACGAATGCTGCCATCAGTTCGGTCGAAGTAGTCTTTATCAACTACCTGAATTTGATTGTCGATTGCCACTGCCTTTTTATCGACAAACAGATTAACGAGAGTATCGAGACTGTGGTGATTCACATGAAAGTATTTGTATTTCCCTAGCGCAGTATTTGCTCTGTCGAATTCTGCTGGTGCCATGAACTCTGTGTTGCCACAAAAATGAACTTCGATGCTTGGTGTTGGTCTGTTTAGAGCCGTCCATATCTCCTTAACTTTATTCCAAAGAAGAGGATTGCATGTTTTTTCGAGGCCTTTATTTTCATCTAGAACATCATCGAAAAATGAAACAAGCTTGTCTATTTCTCCTCCAGGGAAATTTTTCTTTGTATTGTCGAATGTGGTTACGTATTTAAACTGAAAAACGTGTATAGAATTCCTACCTTCACGATCATCGACAAATACAGCGTCACAGCCTCTATCCATTCCACCATCGGTTATAGCGTCCTCCGCCTCTTCATCAGAAACGCCAAGTATTGAAGCGACCATCAATATCGGAAATGCTTTTTGAGGGGTGTCGATACCATTCTCTAGATCAAGGTAAGCTTTCACTTTATGATCAAGAGTATTCCAGTCGAGCATATTTGCCATGTTTTATTCCTTTGTTTGAATTCAGTATTTGTTCAACGTCGTGGGGGCGCACCGGCGGAGCGAAGCGAAGACCGCGTGCCGCCGCCTTGTTGAACATTGTTTCTCGCTACTTGATTACCAATTCTGTTCGTAAGGATAAATGTCAATCCACAGTGTAAGCCCCAAATCCGATAGTTTTTGTGTGAGTGTAGGTGAAAATTCAAAGCCGTAATTACGCTTTGAGTAGGATGATGCATGCAATTCAATTTTGCCGCCTTCTTTACGGATCTGATTGAAAAATTGGCTGTGCTGTGAAAGTTGGCAGCAGAAATGATCAACATAATCTTCAAGTAAAGTGCCTTCTGAGATTTGTTCTCCGTCTGTTAAATTGGTGAACCAATAACTCTCAGAATAAATTCCATCGAGAGGGGTTCCTTTCGGTGTCTGTCGTGGTTGACCTGCTTTCCATGCTCGTTTCGGCTGCAGTCCTAATGCGGTAGTGATCTCAGTTGGTTCTATTGAGGGATGAAAGATTCTGAGTGTGATTTGGTATGAGTATGGGTACATTTGGTTTTTCTCCATTTGATTTGTTCAACTCGTTATTGGTATGTACCCCTATATAGGACATTTATGTCTTATATAGGTAATTTGTGTCCTATATAAGAAATTCGCGATATTGCCAATATAGGTAATGTTCGCCTAAACGCGAAAAGCCGCGCCACCGGTTACCCGGTAGTGCGGCTTTCAATGTTCATCCCTGAATAAAGCGTAAGCCATCATTGGCTCCATAGCATAAAAGTGCGCCCACATTACAGCGTGACAATGAAGCTGTCAACAGAAGAGGCAATGGATGCCATGCCCTTAACCTGAAGTTATCTCCACTGGGGTAGTCGGCGCTAGTTACCTGCTCAACCGCTCCAGCAGCAGATCTTCCAGATTCCTCCGCCCGTCCAGCACTGCCGTGACAAAGAGGGTGCTGCTCTCGACCCGGTAAATAATCCTCCAGGGGGTAATCAGGAGTTCACGATACTGGCTGATGCCGTTCTGATGCAGTTCAGGGACGATTCGTCCCCTGTCTGGCAGGTTATGAAGTGTTGCGGCGCGTTCAATGATATTTTCAAAAACAGAGAGTGCTGCCTGGGGATTGTCATCGGCAATGAAATCAATGATGGCGGCAAGGTCTTCTTCAGCGGTTCGCGTCCAGGCGACCCGTTGCTTGGCTGCTCGCTGTGCGGTCATTTTTTCGGGTGGATCCTGGAGTCGAGTTGCTTCCTGATTCTGGCAAAGACGGCGTCCTGGTCGTCGTAGTTACCGGCGCGGATATCCTCTTCCCCCTGCACCATCAGCTTGAGCAGGGCAATGGTGTTGCGCATGCTTTCATAGCTGGCCGGATCCTGGAGCACTGCCCGAGCCTGGCCGTTCTGGGTGATGATCACCGGTCGCCTGGTCTCGTTCACCTGCTGAAGCAAATTGGCAGCGTGACTCTTCATGTAGGTAACGGGTTGGATGTCGTTGGCTAGATTCATGACTCACCTCCAGTCCGAATAAGGTACCATATTCTGGACTTCACGGCAATGGGACAATTCCAACCGTAAAATCGATCATCTGGTAAATGGTTTTGCCATCTACGGAGAGGTAGCCGGCTCCGGTGATGATCTTGCGCTGGTCGTCCACGGCGGTGACCCAGGCTTCCACCGTGACCTTGCGGTTGGTGGGGATGATCTGACCACGGTAGAGCCACTTGTGGGTCATGCCGATGGCGGCCGCCTCGAAGAGCTCGCCGTCCCGCAGCCCCCAGCGCTCATGGGCGGCGAACTTGAGCAGCTGCTGGAATGACTCCAGCCCCAGGGAGCCGGGGGGCACCGGGTCTTCGTAGAAGTGGGCCTTGAAGATCCACGCATCAGGGCCGACCATCTTGATGCCGCGCAGGTAGCCGAGACCGGCCGGGCCGCCGTCGGGGACGTACAGCTCGATGGCGTCGATCATCTGCAATGTTTTTTCCGGGAACGGGGCAGCGGTCGGGTAGTCCAGGCTTCGCCCCCTGGCAACTTCCGCTGCCGTTGGCAGGTACGGTTTGGCATCCCTTATGCCCACCTGGTTGGCCAGCGCCTCTTTGGAGAAGAAGCCGAACATGGTCTCCCCCTCGTAGATCAGCCCCTGGCAATCCTCCACGGTGAAGTCGAACTCCTGGATGATCATGCCGCCGCTGGTGGCGGCCTTCTTCAGGTTGGCCCTGCAGGTGATGGTGCCGCTCTCCGGGGTTACCGGGCGGTGCTGTACCGCTGTGCCCCCCAGGTTGCGGAAGGAGATGTCCACGCTTGACTGCAGGGCCGAGCCGACGTAGGCGGCCAGCCAGCCGCACGGTTGCAGGGCTGCTTCCAAGAGGACGCAGAACGGCATCCTCGGCTGGCGGTCGGCAGCGAAGAACCAGTCATCCACCGGGATATCGTACTGGGCCTCGGCCATGGCGCCGGGGAGCATCTGCCACGGCTCACCGGCAACGGCAGTCACCCGGTCCATGAACTGGAACGGCGGTCCCGGAAGGCGGGCGATCTTGCGCCCCGTACCGGCGTCGAAGATTTTGTATTTGTCGCCGAACCCTTCGGAAGGATTGCCGTTGCTGTAGGCGAGGATCTGCTCTTTGGTGTAGATGGCCGGCTTGCGGCCCTCCCCCTGTCCCCCTCCCATAAAGGGC
>VEOV01000139.1 GCA_012026855.1 Geobacter sp. | reverse complement strand
GGGGTGGGCCGGGGAGTGGCGTGTCGAAGTGATTGACAGTAACGGCAATCTGCTGAAAAGTGTCAAATTCAGGATGAACTGAAGCGGTCAGGGGGCCTTACGGTTCAGAAAGTTTCCCAGTGAGGCGGCATCGAGCGGTTTGGACAGGTAACCGCTGATGCCCAGTTGCAGGCAGATGTTGATGTCAGCCGGGTTGTCCGACGACGTCAGAATCAATATCGGCAGACGGTTATTGTCGTGCTTTTCGCGAATTTTTGCCAGCAGGGTTGTCCCGCCTATTTTCGGCAGCTGAAGATCCAGAAGCACCAGGTCCGGCAGGTCGTTTTCCGCGGCCATAAGCGTTTTCAGCGCCTCATCACCGTTTTTTGCGATACTGATATTGACCTGAACCGGCTGTTTCCTGAGCGTCCTTATGGTCAGAAAGCGATCATCCTCATTGTCCTCCACCAGCAGGATGTTGATTGACTCCATCAGGCACCTTCCTTGGCCGGATTTTCTTCGTGGTCAGGCCCCTGGGGTAGCACAAAGCAGCAGGTAGTGCCGACCCCTTCCATGCTTTCGAGCCAGATTCTGCCGTCATGGCGTGAGATGATCCGCTGGACAATCGCCAGCCCTACGCCGGTTCCGGGGAAATCCTCAAAATTGTGCAGTCTTTGGAACGGGGTAAAAAGCTTGTCATAGTATGCCATGTCGAAGCCTGCACCATTGTCTTTCAAACAACAGATCTTTTCACCATCCACTGTTTTTACGTAGAATTCTATCCTGCCGGGAGCTTTGCCCAGAGTGAACTTCCAGGCATTGCCGATGATGTTTTCCAGCGCCAGCCAGAGAAGTTTCATGTCGCCATAAACAATAACATCATCCTGGATGACGAACTCGACATCCCTCTCCGGTTCTCTCTGATGCAGGGCAGCCGTTACTGCGTGCACCAGTTCACTGATATCAAGATTTCTTGGGGCCATTGCCCGCTGCTGTACCTGATACAGTGTCAGCATTGCTGACAGCACCCTGTCCATCTGCTGCCCTGTGGCTGCAATCCGGGCAAGATACTGCCGTCCCTGCTCATCAAGGCGCTCACCGTAGTCTTCACGCAGGGCATCACAGAAGCCGGCAAGCCGGTTTAGCGGAGCGCGCAAATCATGGGAAGCGGAGTAGTTGAACGCTTCCAGTTCCCGGTTGGCGCCGGCAAGCTGGGCAGTTCTCCGTTCAACCTTGCCCTCAAGGGCGATATTCATCTGATAAAGCTCTTCCAGTGCTTCTTCAAGATCCTTTGTGCGGCTCCTGATGGCGGTTACCATGCTGTTGAAAGTCGTCGCCAGATGGCCGATTTCGTCATCCGTTTCCACCGGTACATAAACAGAATCATCGCCGTCTTTCAGGGCAGCTGCACAGGCAGCAAGCTGGGCAATGGGCCTGGTCATGCTCCTGGCGAGCAGGAAGGCGGCAAATACTCCCAGTGCCAGCAGGCAGAGGGTGGTCATAACGGCAGTCAGAATAAGCTTGTGTTGTCGCGCCTCTGCTCTGGAGTCGTCCAGGGTGATGCGGACGGTCCCTACTGAAGCTTCGGCGTTTTCCCCCCAGTGCTTGCTGACAATAAGCGACTTTTCAAAATTCTTGTTGATCAGTCCCGGGATTTCTGCAACGAAGCTGGAGTAATGGGCATGTTCCTCCATTTCTATGGCAAGCCTGCTGATCAGCGCCCCCTCTTTGTCATAAATCTCCACTGCCTGGACATCGGGCATGGCCATGGTCCCTTTGGCAGATTTGATGATTTCATCCCGTTCACCGGAGAAGACAGCCAGTCGGACATCTCTGGCAAGGAGTCTTGCCATGAGGTTGCCTTCGCTCTGTTTTTTGTCGAGCTGATCGCGATACTGGTGGTAAAAGAGAAGTGAGGCAAAGGCTGCTGAGACAACAAGGATAACTGCAGTTATGCCGGCAAACAGCCTTACCCTGAAGCTTCTCCTCAGGGATGAGGCAAAACTGAACCCGAGTTTTAGTGATTTTGTCGGCATCAGAGATCCAGCGGCGTTAAGATTGGATTAAATTAACAAGAATTCGGTTAAAAGTCTACAGGTCTGTTGTCAGCTTTTCGGGTTAATGGTTGTCAGCCTGGTGAGTGCAGGCAGGTCGAGAATTATTACCCTGCTCCCTTCAACCTCAATGATCCCTTCTTCCTTCAACTTTCTGAAAGAGCGGGACAGTGTTTCGCTTACAGTGCCGAGGCGGGAAGCCAGTTCGCTCTTCTTGGTGTCCAGGTCGAGGTAGAGCTTCCCCTGGTATGAGGTCGATTTGCGTGCGGCCAGATCGATAAGATAGGCAGCCAGCCTGTTGGGCACTTCGGCAAAGGAGAGTTCTTCAATCTGTCGGGCAAATTTCCTCAAGAGAAGAGAGAGGGAAACCACCAGGTTAAGGGAGAATTTCGGATTGCGCTCCAGCAGCCCCATGAAACCGTCCTTGGGGAAATAGATAACCTCGCCGGCCTCAATCCCCCTGGCTTCTGCAGGGTATCTGCCGTCACCGAAAAAGGCTGCTTCGGCAAAAGTTTCCCCTGGATGGACAAAGTGCAGTACCTTCTCCCGGCCATCAGGCGAGATCTTGCAGAGTTTGATCGACCCTTTGGCCAGCAGGTAGAAGCCGGCGGCAGTCTCCCCTTCTGTAAAAAGGGTCTCTCCCCGGGCAAAGGATCTGCTTGCCGATATGGCAGCAATCTGCTCAAGGTATTCCTCTCCCAGGCCGGAGAAGAGGAGTGATTTTTTCAGGCTTTGCAGGTTGTCCATTCTGGTGTTATCCTTTCTTCATGGCTATCAGCAATGATATGGCAAAAGATCTTCACAAGGCTCTCACAGAGGGGCAGGAGTATCTTGCGGCAGTCATTCCGCAGGCATCTGCGGAGCAGCTTGCCGCGATGCTGAAAAACCCGGCGCTCAGCGAGAACCATCTTTTTATGATGCTCAAACGGCACGATCTGCCTGAAGAGCTGGTTAAAAGTATATGCAGACTATCATTAACAGAGTCAAGTCATAATCTGAAGGCCGCCCTTGCCAGGCACCCCCGTTTGCCTGCTCCCCAGCTGCTTGGGCTCCTTCCCCACCTGCATCTGTTCGAACTGCTCAATATCTGCCTGCTGCCGGACAGCTCGCCTGACCAGAAGATTTCTGCCGTACGCACCATCATTCAGCGACTCCCGGCCACACCCCTTGGCAACCGGATG
>VEOV01000088.1 GCA_012026855.1 Geobacter sp. | reverse complement strand
TCATCAATCACCGCCATGGCTGCAGGCGACCCACCCTCTTTCTTCAAGGCATCGATCAGCGGATACAGAGACAGCTCAACCCCCATGAAAAGGGCGCTTGAGTTGGTCTGGATCTCGGGGCAGTTGTAAACGGTTGCCACAACACCCTGTTTGGCAGCCGCGATGGCATGGTCCTCCAGACGTATTTTTGCCGCACCCTGGAGATAGGGGGTATACGACTGCCAGGTGTACTTGCCATTGATCAGCACTTCACAGCCGTGATAGCCGTAGGCGGTATAACGAACGTTATTGTTTGCCCTGACAGACGCAGTAGCTTCAATCAGGTAGGCAAATGTGTCGGCGCTGACCTCGTTGAAACTGGCCTGACAGAGTTCCCCAAGGCCTGAGGTCCAGAATTCCTCTGAAGAGAGATATTTATCACCAGTCCCCTTGAAAACCCGGTTGAGGAGCGGCATGAAGAGCCTCACCCGTGGAATGCCTCCAGCCATGGCATGGGAAAAGAGGACATTTGCCCCGGCTGGAATGATTTTCTGCAGCTCTGCCACTACCTGCGCCAGATTGGCCTTGAACCGGGCAGCACCCTTTGCCCGGACGTCATCCAGCCGCGCCTTGTCGCAAACAAAACTTTCGTAACTGTCCGGTTTGACCGCCTTGAGGATCTCGGCGTAGGACTGGCCGTCAACAGCAGCCTCCATGTCAAAACCGGCCTCAAGGGGGATATTGACAATCTTGCCGCCAAGATTGGCCTCAGCCTCGGCAAGCTCCTCGCCATTCAGGCAGCGCAGGGTGCCATCGCTGTCCCGTCGACCGACAGTGGTGCCGATGACGGTCATCCCGGCCTTGCGGGCCTCGTCAACAATACCGTTGGCATAACCGCGGCCAAACAGTTCACCGATCAGGACGAATACATCTCCCGGTTTATAGCCGGCTTTTGCCGGCAGTTTCTGCAATGGAAAATATCTGTTCACAACTGGCTCCTCGGGTAAGTTAATAATTTAATGATCATCTCTTTTACTAAGACTTTCGAATCTGGTGAACTGGCCATTGAAGACCAGATTGACAATACCGGTTGGACCGTTACGCTGCTTGCCGATAATAACCTCGGCCTGTTTTTCATGCCCATCCGTCGTGCAGGAGTTGTCGCGTCGCTTGCATGCCTCACAGTAGACGGCATCCCGGTAGACAAACATGATCACGTCGGCATCCTGCTCGATAGCACCCGATTCCCGCAAATCGCTCATCATCGGCCGCTTGTCGGTACGGCTCTCCAGACCCCGGTTCAGCTGGGAAAGGGCGATAACCGGCACATCAAGCTCCTTGGCAAGTGCTTTGAGCGATCTTGATATTTCGGAAATCTCCTGCTGGCGGGACTCAGGATTCACCCCGCCCCTCATCAGCTGAAGATAATCGACAATCACCAAGCCGACCCCCTTCTCCGCCTTGAGCCGGCGACACTTGGCGCGCATCTCCATAACAGTTATCGCCGGGGTGTCGTCAATATAGACCGATGCGAGGTGCAGCCGTCCGGCCCCCTTCATGAGTGATTCCCACTCCTCTTCATAGAGGTTGCCGGTGCGCAACCGGCTGGCATCAATCCTTGCTTCGGAACAGAGCAACCTGGTTACCAGCTGCTCTTTGCTCATCTCCAGGGAGAAGATGGCAACTGAGGTCTTCCGGTCGGTATGCATGGAGGCATACTGTCCCAGGTTAAGGGCAAAGGCGGTCTTACCCATGGCCGGCCGGCCGGCGACAATGATCAGGTCACCTTTCTGAAACCCGGCAGTCATGGTATCCAGGTCGAGGAAGCCGGTTGGAACACCGGTAATATGCTCTTTTCTCTCGCTCTGCGCCTCGATGTTCCTGATGGTCGGCGACAGCAGTTCGTCGAGGGAGAAAAACGCCTTGCGCATCTTGTTTTCAGAAATGGCAAAAATCGCCTTCTGCGCCTCGTCAATGAGGTTCTCGACGCTCTCCTCATCGCTGAAACTGCGGGTAACAATCTCGGTTCCGGCAGTAATCAGGTTCCTTGATATGGCCTTTTCCTTAACGATCTTGCAGTAGTAGGCAATGTTGGCGGCTGTCGGCACGTAATCCACCAGTGCGGCCAGATAAGCCGCCCCGCCGACCTCCTCAAGATCGCCACGTTTCTTCAGGACCGTTGTCAGAGTAATCAGGTCACACGGCTCGTTACTGTTGGAGAGCTCGATCATTGCCCGCATAATTTTCCGGTGGGATTCCCGATAAAACTCCTCAGGAGTCAGGATCTCCAGTGCCCTGTTGATCGCCTCGTTATCGAGCAGGACCCCGCCGAGGATGGACATTTCGGCTTCAATACTGTGGGGTGGCACCTTGCGCATATCAACTGTCATAAGCCATGATTCTCTTTTAATGTAATGAAAATATAGAGATGTTTCGCAGAAAGGGTGCTAC
>VEOV01000056.1 GCA_012026855.1 Geobacter sp. | reverse complement strand
GTCAGCCTGGCCGACGGCATTGCCGTCAAAAGGGTCGGCGCCAAAACCTTTCCCATAGTGCGTGATCTGGTCGATGAAATTGTGCTGGTGGAAGAAGAGGAGATTGCCCACGCCATCGTCGCACTGCTGGAGCGGACCAAGCTGCTGGTAGAAGGGGCCGGGGCGGTGCCGTTGGCAGCGCTGCTGGCCGGAGCGGCGAAGAATGTGACTGGCAAGACCGTCTGCCTGCGCTCCGGCGGCAATATCGTCGTCAAGACCATTTCGGTGGTGGTGGAGCGGGGCCTGGTGGCTGCCGGACGCTATCTGAAACTGAAGATAGAACTGGATGATGTCCCGGGGGCACTGGCCAGGCTGGCGGCCGAAATTGCCACTGTCCGGGCAAACATTTCCATCATCACCCACGACCGCCGGTCAAAATCGCTCCCCATCGGCAAGACCGAGGTCCTGATTGAGCTGGAGACCCGCGGCTATGAACATATCAGTGAAGTAGTTCTCCACCTGCAGAGAGCCGGCTATCAGGTTGAAACCCTGAGCTGAAGCAGAAAATCCCTTGTCCTCACCGCCAGGCAGCCCTCATCCAAAAGCGTCCGCTTTTTCAGATCCTCCGGCCGGTCAACGTCATACCACTCAGGCAGCAGAGCCGCTCCGAGGAATGCGTCCCTGGCTATTTCCAGGCTCTCGGCCAGCACCGTCCCGCTGCTCCAGTTGACTCCGGTAAAAAGCTCACTCCAGAGCCTCTTCATGGCAATCAGATAATAGCCGCCATCCTCCGCCGGACCGAACACAATGTCTGTCTGGTCATCCTCCAGAGATGTAAAAGCCTCGTGGATAATTTCCGCGGGAAGATCGGGAGAATCACTGCCCACAATGGCAACCTCCCGGAAACCACGGGCAAACAGCCGGGCCAATGCCTGCTGCATCCGTTTGCCCAGATCACCCTTCTGCTGGGGAAAAATCTCAACAGAAGGTGCGATGTCCCGGAAATAGAGCTCAGCTCCGGGATCGTCCTGATAACAGATAAACGGCGTAATTCCCGGCAGCCTGACGATCTTGTCAATGGCATCATGGAGCATGCATTCGTAGAGGCTGGCGGCCTCTTCCAGGGTGAGAAGGGGCACAAGTCTGGTCTTTACCATCCCGGCGGACGGTTTTTTGGCAAAAAGTATCAGGCCACGGCCGGCAGCGCCTGTCCGTGGCTTAGCAGAAGTCGACAATCATATCTCCAGTAAAAAAACAATATTATCAGCACGATAGACGAAGCAGGTCATTTCATTGCAAAGCGTCAATGAACAGAGATTCCTCTGCGTTATCCACAGCTTTTGCAGTTATCCACAAGATTATCCACACAAGCTGTTGATGCCTGTTAACAGCTGACTGGCCAGGCTCGGACACAGCTAGCTAACTACATAATAAAGGCCGCAGAGTCAAGAATTTACCCTCTGGCTACTCGGCCGGTTATCTGCTAGAGTCAGCACCAGGAGGAGCTGATGATGGTAGCCATCATTGCGGCCATGGGCAGGAACAGGGTAATCGGTAACCAGGGAAAAATGCCGTGGCATCTCCCTGAAGATCTGCGCCGTTTCCGGGAACTGACCACCGGGCACACCATTGTCATGGGGCGAAAAACCTTCGAATCAATTGGCAAGGCTCTTCCCGACCGGAGCAGCATTGTCATCAGCAACAACCGGAAGTTCACTGCAACGGGCTGTCAGGTAGCCGGATCGGTTGCAGAGGCATTAGCCCTGGGGGGAGCCGGTCAAATCTTCATCTGCGGCGGCGGCATGATCTATCGCGACACAATTGAGCTGGCCGATGTCATCAATCTGACCGTCATCGACGCTGACTTTGACGGTGACACCTTCTTCCCGGAGATCCCCCCCTGTTTTACCGAAGAGTCCAGAGAACCGCTCGCAACCTCCCCTGCGGCCGACTTCGTGGTTTACAGGCGTACCGGCAGGATCGGTTCTGGTGAACAGCCATGAAAACTGTCAGTGACCAGGCCATTATCCTGTCGGCCATGGACTACCGGGAAGCAGACCGGATTGTCACCCTCTTCTGCCGCGACCTGGGCAAAATATCGGCTTTGGCCAGGGGAGCGAGAAGAAGCCGAAAGCGCTTCGGCGGAGCACTGGAGCTTTTTGCCCGACTCAACGTTACCCTGGCGCTCAAAGACAACCTGTCCGCTCTGGGCGACTGCGACATCGTGACGGTACACCCCCGGATACGGGCAGACTTCACCGCCATTGCCCATGCATCGTACGCCTGCGAACTGGCTGCAGCGCTCATCCCTGAACATCTGCCCAACCAGAGACTCTTCCGGCTGCTGTCCGCCTATCTTGAGCATCTTGACAGCGGCACAGCCAAACCTGCTGACCGGCATTTTTTTGAAATGAACCTGCTGAACATTCTGGGATACAGGCCCCCCCTGGAAAGCTGTTCCGGCTGTGGAGCAAACCTTGTTGACACCGGCTGCCTCTGGAATGTTGACAGGTGCCTGTGCAGAGACTGCGCAAAAGGTCTGCCCGGGGAACGTCTGGGCCCGGCTGCAGTCGCCCTGCTGTTGACATCCCTGCAGACCGGACGGTTCGGCGCTGCAAGTTTTAGCGACGTTGCCGGGTCGGAGGCCGGACAGTTCCTTGACAGATTCATCGGCGACCTGCTGCCCAAACCCCTCAAGTCACTTCACTTCCTGCGGCTTTCCCCTTGACAAAACGGGCTATTTGGCTTTAATTGACCTTAATTTCCTATCGGGAGACACCGCCTTGCGCAAGATCATCTCCGGACTGTACATAGTAACTGCACTGACTGCCTGTGCCGGCAATGACCTGCTTGTGCAAAGGCAGACCAGTCTGGAAGGTCGCCTGGAGCAGGTGATGCAGGGGCACAACAGCGGCAAGAGTGATCTGGCCGAAGTTTCCGCCAGCATCGTGTCACAGAAGGAGCTTGTCGCCAGACAGGCGGCTGCCATAAAAGAACTGCAGGCATCCCACGACGCTCTCCAGGAAAAGGTCAGAATACTGGTCCGACGTCTGGAGCAGCTTGAAGCGCCCCCCAGGCAGAACAGTCCCATAGAGCTTGTCAATCAGGAAAATGTCACCGAAGGGCGCGAAGAGTCTGTCCAGGCTGCGTACATGAAAGCATTCGGCCTTTTCAGTGCCAACAGCTATGGCGCCGCGGCAGATGCCTTTTCTGACTTCATCTCCAGCTACCCTGAAAGTGAATATGCGGCCAATGCCCGTTTCTGGCTGGGTGAGTGCTACTATAGCGAGGGGCGTTACAACGAGGCCATCGAAGCCTTCACCAGAGTTCTGGAGATGAAACCGGCCGAGAAACGTGCGGCTGACTCCATTCTGAAAATTGGACTCTCCCAGTATGCCATCAACAATCCTGCCAAGGGTGCAAGTACGCTGAAACTTCTGCTGGAAAAGTATCCGCTGAGTGAAGCTGCCACAAAAGCGAAAGAGCAGCTTGGGCGCAGCAAGGAGTAGTTAAATGAATATGAGAATACTGAATCTTTCTGTCGCAGCCATTGCGGCAACCATGATCCTTGCCGCCGGCAACCTGTCTGCCGCCCTGGGAAAAAATGAAGCGACAATTTACACGGTCAAGAAGGGTGATACCCTCTGGGGACTTTCCGACCGCTTCATGAAAGACCCGCACTACTGGCCGGACCTCTGGGCACGCAATCCCGAAGAGGTCAAAAACCCCCACTTCATCTTTCCCGGCCAGAAGCTCAGGATTTACCCTGACCGGATTGAGGTAGAAGCTGCCCCCAAGGCGGCTCCTGCAAAGACAGAAGCGCCAGTTGTCCAGGCTGCTGCCCCCAAGGCGGCCGAAGCAGCAGTCGAGCCGATCAAGGCACCGGAAACTGTGGAAAAGGCAGTTGAAGAACGACGCTTTGCTGTTTCAGGCGGAGAGGGCTTTATTGCCGAAACCGATTTCAAACTGTACGGCAAGGTGATCGCCGGGCAGCACAACCGGCAGATATTTGCCTTTGACGATGTTGTTTATACTGATATCGGCAACAGGGACGGCGGCAAAGCCGGCAATCGATATTCAGTCTACAAGAAACACTCAGCCATCAGTCATCCGGTAACCAATCAGATCCTCGGTTTCAGGGTTGCCCCCCTGGGAACGCTGCAGCTTACCGAAATGGCTGAAAAAAGTTCAAAAGCCATCATTACAGACTCTTTCCTGGAAATCGAACCGGGCGCCCTCCTGCTCCCCTATGCGGACAGGAAGAAAGAGGTCTCCCTCAAGGCCCCTGACCGCGATCTGCAAGGCTATATTGTTGAAACGAGAGGCGGCCAGGAGGCGATTTCCGCCGGCGACATCGCCTACATCGATCTCGGCAGCAAACAAGGACTGCAACCGGGTAACGTCCTTTATGTAGTAAGAAAGGTAAAGGTAGAAATCAGTTATTTTTCCGCACAGGACTATGACCTGCCGGTAGATGTGCTTGGCGCCCTGGTGGTGGTAGAGACCGGTGAAAACACATCAACGGCACTGGTAGTCAAGAGCATTGACACCATCTACCGGGGTGACCGTCTGGAGATGAAGAAGGGACGTTGACCCCGCCTGCCATGGAGATAGACGCCCCCTATTACTGGTTTGCCCTGAAAAGCATTCCTAATGTGGGCAATGTAACCTTTCGACGACTTCTGGAGCAGTTCGGCTCACCGTCAAAGGTTCTTGCCGCCTCCCACGGCGAACTCGCCGCTGTCGAAGGGGTCAGGGCCGGAATTGCCGCGGCCGTCAAGAGCCACAACTACCACCAGGAGGCCGAAAAAGGCGTTGCAGCCCTTGAGCGGAGCGGAGCAAGCATCGTAACCCTTCTCGATGAGGATTACCCGCAGTTACTGAAGGAAATTCCCGATCCGCCCCCCTATTTCTACCTGAAAGGGAAACTCCCGCCACCTGCCACTGCCATTGCCGTTGTCGGTTCCCGCCGGGCCAGCGACTACGGCCTTTCAACTACGAAGCGACTGTCACAGGAACTTGCCGAGCAGGGGATCGCCATAGTATCCGGCCTTGCCTCAGGAGTAGCTGCCACTG
>VEOV01000190.1 GCA_012026855.1 Geobacter sp. | reverse complement strand
GTGTTTACCTTTGGTTACAAGCTCTACGCTGACCATGTGGTGAACGGCTACTTCACGACCAAGACCAGGATCATGGCGATGTTCGAGAAGGCCAACCGGCGGGAGGTGCCCAATTTGCCAGGTTTAAAGGAAGAGAGCCAGTAACCTCTCCACTAGCCACCAATCTCTATCTCCAGGAGGAAAAATGAAGCTGATTGCACTGCTTGTTATTATGACGACTCTTACCGGCTGCGTAGCCACTTACCGGGATTTTCCCGTTGAGGCGCTTGGCAAGAAGCCGGCTGCCGGAACCTGCGACGTCATGCACTATAGCGTGAAAAAGTTCGACATTTTGGATTCCGGCGGCCACCGGAAACTGCAGGATTATTTCAGGGATACGCCACTTTGCAAGTCCATGGTGCCGGTTGATGAGATGCCGGCCAAGGGACTCTATCTGGAAGTGGAAACCAAGTGGAAACCGTTATCCATGCCGGCACTCATTTTCGGCTATCTTTCAATATCGACCCTGACCCTGCTGCCCGCCTGGAGCACCCAGGATGGCTATCTGGTCAAGTACAATCTTTATCAGGATGGCCAGAAAAAGGAGACTTACCGGTACGATATCACCAGAAAGGGGGGTATCTGGCTGGGACTGTTGCCGTTTGTCTGGCTAAATGCCTTTACCTACAGTGAAGAAGACGCCTTTGCAGCTACTGCAAGCCAGTTTTCGGCGGACGCCCGCCCGCTCCTGGCCCGCTGACCCTGCAGAACCGCCTGACTCCCCGTCTGGAAGGGACACCCGGGGACAGGCAACTGCGACCATAATTAACAGCAAGGGGGAGAGTATCATGGATAAATTCATGCTGGCGGCGATTGAGGAAGCGAGGCAGGGCCGAGCCGAGGGGGGCATACCCATCGGCTCGGTGCTGGTGCACAACGGGACCATCCTGGGGAGGGGGCATAACCGGCGGGTGCAGCAAGGGAGCGCCATCCTCCATGCAGAGATGGATGCCCTTGAAAATGCCGGCAGGCAACCGGCCGCGATCTACCGGGAGTGCGTACTCTACACGACCCTGTCACCCTGTCCCATGTGCAGCGGCGCCATCCTCCTCTACGGCATCCCCCGTGTGATCATCGGTGAAAACAGCTCTTTCATGGGGGAGGAAGAACTGCTCCGCTCCCGAGGCGTGCGGGTCGAGGTGCTGCAGGACGAGACCTGCGCCGCTATGATGCGCAGCTTCATGGAGGAGATGCCTCAACTCTGGAACGAGGATATCGGGGTGTGATGGCGGAGCGGTTATGAGTGTGAAAGGAAGCAGCATTACATGAGTCAAGCAGAGCAGCAATTGCAACAATTTGGCTGGGATGACTGGTTTGCCGAGCAGGCAAGAGAACTGACCCCGACCGAACAGCGCGTTGCCCGGGTGGTTGCCGTGGATCGGGAGCAGTTTGTTGTCATGGACGAGTCCGGCGAGTATCGCGCCAGGCTTTCCGGGCGCTTTCTCCATACGACCGGTGAAGCGACTGATTTCCCCTGTGTCGGGGATTGGGTGGCCCTTCGGCACGGCAGTTCCGACACAATCGGGATAATTCAAACTGTCATTCCGAGGAGATCATTTCTTCGCCGCAAGGCCGCCGGCAACAGTATTGACTACCAGATGATCGCAGCGAACATTGACGCTGCGCTGATAGTCCAATCCTGCCAATTCGACTTCAATATCAACCGGCTGGAACGCTATCTGGTGATGGTGAGAGATGGCCATGTAATGCCGGTAATTCTGCTCACCAAGGCTGACCTGGTGAGCCCTGCAACCCTCGAACAACAAATCGGCCAGATAAAAAATGCGGGCATAAATGCGGAGGTGATTGCGCTCAGCAACATCACCGGCGAGGGGGTTGACAAGGTAGGCGCTCTGCTCTGCCCCGGGAAAACCTACTGTCTGCTTGGATCTTCAGGAATCGGCAAGAGTACGCTGATCAACCGGCTCATTGGCCGCCATCTGCTTGCAACCAGAGTGGTTAGCGATAACGGTGAAGGGCGGCATACCACGGTGCGGCGCGAACTCATCATGCTGGAGAGTGGCGCCATGCTGATAGATACCCCCGGAATGCGCGAGTTCGGAATACTGGGGGCTGAGGAGGGGATAGGCGACAGCTTTGCCGATATTTATCAGCTGGCGCTGGCCTGCCGTTACAAGGATTGCAGCCATGCCAATGAACCAGGCTGTGCCGTTTTGAATGCCCTGGAGGAAGGGAGTCTTCATCCGGCACAGTATCAGAATTTCGTCAAACTCAGGAGTGAGTCAGCGTTCCACGAGATGTCTTACCTTGAAAAGCGCAACAAGGACAAGGCCTTTGGCCGCCAGATCAAATCGATCAAGAAAGATTTGAAACGTAATTTCTGATTCAGAAATACCTGACCCAGCTCAGCTTGGCTTCAGCCCGGCTGTTGTTGAAGGACCGCTCCCAGAGGGTGTTGATAAGCAGGCCGGAATTTTTGGAGAGGTTGACATGCTGGTCGAGGGCCAGGCGGTACTGCTGGTGCTCTTCGATGACGTAGAACAGTGCGGAGCTGTACAGATGGGCTTTCCAGCTGTCGCTCAGGTTGGCGAGCAGGCCGGCCGAACCGCCGCCGCCAAGGGCCGCCTTCTGCTGGAACCGGTCGGCCAGGTTGATATCGGCCTCGGCCATGACATAGCCGATGCTGTTGCCGGTGCTTGTCAGGTGCCACGCCATGCCGCCGCCGGTGTTGAGGTGCAGGTAGAGCCGGTCGCTGCCATCGGCAAAACTCTTGCGGTCCAGACCGCCGTTGACCTTCCACGAATAGGGCTTGAAGAAGAGGTCGCGGGGCGCAAGGGAAAGGATGTCCACCGGCCGGAAACTCTGTAGTTTGAAGCTCTCCTCCAGGGGGTAATAGCGGCCACTGAGTGCGAAGAAATCGATCTGCGCCCCTTTGGTATAACCGGCATCCGGGTCCATGAGGTCGTGGTAGGCCGGCTGCCAGGCCAGCTCCAGATAGGGGCGGTCACGGCGCACCCCTGCTCCGGCGGCGATCTTGGCGGGGAGGTGCCCCTCCTCCGGCTGGGGG